>JBJYWZ010000397.1:0-1636 GCA_046259725.1 Promineifilaceae bacterium (SeqCode)
GCGTCTCTGGAATAAGATCCGCCCGCTAAGCCGGACAGCCGATTTCCCACAAGAAGGCGAGACCAGGGGAATTGGCCGGCAAAAATCCTCCGCTCTGCCCGGCTAAAGAGTTCTTTTTATAAGGGAAAACAGCTTACCACTTGAGAGGTTGTTCTACAGCGCCTGAGGAGACATCCAATGAAACTACTTCATATTACTGCCACCCCGCGTGAAGCAAGTATCAACAAATCTCTTGAAGAAGTGAAAGAGCTGGTGGCCAATACTGATTGGCAGGGTAATGAAGCAGACCCGTTAAAAGTAAGCCGAAATGGCCGGGCCCTGGCTGCTGGCAGCAATGGAGCAACCAATCGCCTCAAGGCGATCTAACAGCCTGTCAAGTGGTATAATTCACTCTCCTGACTCAGGCCCCCAACGCGAAGGCCACGGCCGTATCCAGATCCAGCCCGCGTCCTGCCTGCCATGCCGCCTGCAAGGCGACGGCATCCATCGCCTGCCGTAACGCGGTCACATAGGCGTCATACTCTTTCTTCTCTTCGGGCATCATTTTGTCATCCAGCGTCTCGCGCAGCGCTTCGGCCGCACCGAAGAGCCGCGCCGCGCGATCAGGCTGCGCTTTGGCCGTGGCAATGAATGCGAAACATTCCAGCTGATTAGCGACGGCCCCACGCCGGCCGTTATCCTGCCAGACCAGGATCGTGCGCCGGTAAATTTCCAGAGCGCCGGCCAGATCGCCGCTCTGGCGTAAGGTATGCGCTATTTCGCTGTCCAGCACATTGGCGAAGTGCCGGTGGTGAGTGCGCCGCAAAGCTTCCACACCTTCTTCCAGAACACGCAGCGCGCTCTCCATATCCCCGCTGATACGGTAGACCATCGATTCTACGTAAGCCTGGGTCATGATTATAATCGGCATTGAAAGTTTGATCCGTATCTGGCGCGCTTCGGCCAGATAGTCGGCGGCGGTGGCAATATCGCCCCCGATCATGGCCCAACGAGCCATGGCATTGAGGGCCAGATTTTGTATATCCCGGTAATCGTGGGCGAGACTGATTTCATAAGCCTCCCGCGCGGACGCTTCACCTTGCGCGCGGCCGATCTCCACCGCGATAGCCGACTGGAGATAAAGGGTAGTCGCCAGTATAAAGGTTTGTGATTCATCCTCACGCAGGATGCCAATCGCTTCCTCCAGGGCTTCGTAGGCCGTTTCCCCGGCTGCCGTCGATCCTGCGCCCAGACCTAAAATACACAGGCCGTAGGCGCGGGCCAGCCGCCGTCTAGACATCACTTTCTCGTCAGCCACGGGCAGGGCCGCCAGGCTGTCCAGCAGCATTTCAGCCCGCCGTCGCGCTTCCTCGCCCAGACTTAGGGTGGACCAGAGCGCAGTTAGGTGAAGCAGGAGATCGATCGCCGCGATGGGATCATGCCCGGCGCCCCATTCCAACGCCGCGCGTAGATTATCCAATTCGTCTTCTAAGCGGTTTAAGCGTTCCAGATCATCAAATGTTGTCAGTGCGCCAAATTGGAAACCCTCTCCGGCGAGCTGCAAGAAATAGGCAAAATGGCGGTCGCGCGCCTGCGAGCCTTCGCCCGCTTCATACAGCCGGTCGCGCGCGTACTGGCGGATCGTTTCCAGGAAAAA
>JBJYWZ010000398.1:0-1537 GCA_046259725.1 Promineifilaceae bacterium (SeqCode)
GTGAAGCTTCATCTATATGGCAAACGCCAGCCGCGGCCCGGCCGCAAAATGGGCCACCTCACGGCCCTCGCCCCGACAGCCGCCGAAGCAGTCGACCGGGTCATCACGGCCCGCCGGTCCCTGAGTGGAGAATAAACGAAAGCATGATAGAAAATATGGCTGCGATGCTCTTTGATGACGATAAGATGCACGACGAGTGCGGTGTCCTGGGCCTGTACGTGCCGGGACGTGAAGTGGCGCGCATAGCCTTTTTCGGCCTGCACGCCTTGCAGCATCGCGGGCAGGAAAGTGCGGGCATCGCCACCAGCAACGGTGAAGCCGCTTTTGTACACAAGAGCATGGGCCTGGTGCCGCAGGTGTTTAACGAAGAGAATCTGCAGCCTTTGAAGGGGCATCTGGCCATCGGCCAGACGCGTTATTCAACCACCGGTTCGTCCCATTTGCGCAATGCCCAGCCTTATCTCATCGAAACGATGTACGGTCCCTTGGGCGTAGCCCATAACGGCAATCTGACCAATGCCTACCATTTGCGCAGACAGCTTTTGAAGCGCGGTGTTGGCCTCTCGTCGACCAGCGACAGCGAGGTGATCACGCAGATGCTGGCTGCTCCGGCTGACGTCTGGGCGCAGCCGCTTGAAAACGGCGATGAATCGGACCGTTGGGTTGCCCGGCTGCGCGCTTTCATGGAAGTGGCCGAAGGCGCTTATTCGCTGGCCATCCTCACGCGCGACGCCGTTTATGCGCTCCGCGACCCCCTGGGCTTACGGCCCATGGCCTTGGGCTGCTTTGAAGGAGGCGGTTACGCCGTTGTCTCCGAGACATGCGCCCTGGGTACAATTGGCGCGCACTTTCAACGCGATGTCGCTCCCGGCGAAATCATCCGCCTTGATGCGCGCGGCCTCACCTCATTTGACGGCGCCATCGCCCGCGCCGATCCTGCGCTCTGCATTTTTGAATATGTCTACTTCGCGCGCCCCGATTCCGTCATGGAAGGGCAGGTAATCCACCAGGTCAGGCAGCAGCTTGGGCGCCAGCTTGCTTTGGAAGCGCCTGTAGAGGCGGACGTGGTGATTGGCGTGCCCGACTCGGCCATCCCCGCGGCTATCGGCTACAGCGATGCCACCGGGATTCCCTATACCGAAGGATTGACCAAAAATCGCTACATCGGCCGCACCTTTATTGAGCCCGACGATGAGCTGCGCAAGGAAGGGGTGCGCATCAAATACAATACCCTTGACGCCAATTTGAAAGGCAAGCGCGTGATCCTCATCGATGACTCCATCGTTCGCGGTAACACCGCCGGGCCCCTGGTGCAGATCGTCAGGGAAGGGGGCGCGAAAGAGGTGCACATGCGCGTCTCCTCGCCGCCTGTGCGCTTTCCCTGCTTTATGGGCATTGATATGGCCACGAAAAAGGAATTGATCGCCCACCGCCTCAATGTTGAAGAGATCCGGCAGCGAATCGGCGCCGACAGCCTCAGTTATTTGAGCCTTGAAGGGATGGCCAAAGCCGTGCGCCACGCGATTCACCAGCGGAC
>JBJYWZ010000399.1:0-2794 GCA_046259725.1 Promineifilaceae bacterium (SeqCode)
TGCTGCAGGGCTGGCGCAGGCTGGGCACGCGCCACCGCGCCGCCGTAGGTCTGAGCGAAGTGAGCGACGCGCTGACCGTCGTGGTGAGCGAGGAAACGGGGGCGGTCTCCATTGCCGAAGGCGGCCGTCTGCGGCAGGACCTGGATCGCGGGGAGCTGCACCAGGCGCTGCGCCAGTTCTATGCGCGGGGATTGACCAGCTCCGAGCGCGGCGGGCGACACTTCTGGCAAAGCTGGCAATTTCCCGGGCCGCGGCAGCTCCTGGGCGACTTGCTTTATCTTTTCATCGCCTTTTTGCTGGCGGTCGTGGCGACGACGGCCGTTCGTATCTCCAATGATCCCATTGTCCAGGCGCGCCAGGAAGGGGTGACGCTGAACGTGAGCGGACTGCCGGATGATACGACGCTGACGGAGGCGCTGCCGCGAAGCGTGATCGTGGAATATGAAGCGCCGTCGTCGGAACTGCCTAGCATCACGGCCTCCACTTTCCAGGCGGAGGTAACGCTGGCCGATGTCACGACTGGTGTCACGCGGGTCCCCGTGCAGGTGACCACGACGGCCTCGAACATACGGGATATGAGGGCCGTGCCCGCGGAGCTGGATGTGAGCGTGGCGGCGATTGTCAGCAAGACGGTGCCCGTCAGCGTGACCGTGCTGGACGCGGACACGGTTTCTTCGGCTTATGAAATCAGCGGCGATCCGGTGGTTGTGCCCTCTGAAGTGGTGGTGACCGGTCCGGAACCGGCGGTAGAACAGACGACAATGGCGGGCGCGGATATCTCGGTGGCGAACGCGACGACCACGGTGCGCGATTTACGGCCGTTGGCGGCCTATGATGAGAATGGCGAGGAAGTCGCCGGGCTGACAATTGAGCCGGCGGAGACGGATGTGACGGTAGTGGTGCGGCGGCGCATTAACGCGCGGGATGTGGGCGTGCGCGCGGTGACGACGGGGTCGCCGCCCGACGGCTACTGGCTGAGCGGCCTGACGGTGGACCCGTCCAGCGTGACGATTGAAGGGAGCCCCTCGACACTGGCCGATATGGGCAGCTTTGTGGACACGGTGGGCATTGATTTGAGCGAAGCGACGGGCGAGACGGCGGCGGAAGTGCCGCTGGATATCCCCGGCGATGTGCAGGCGCTGGACAGCGCCGGTAACGCGATCACGAACGTCACAGTTGTGGCGCAGGTCGCTGCGCGCAGCGGGGATTTGCTGACGGAACGGGCGGTGGAGATCGTCAACGACCGGGGCACGATGAGTATTCAGTTGGATCCTCAGAATGTGGAGCTGCTGCTCAGCGGCCCGCTGCCGACGTTGAATGCGATTGAGCAACAGCCGGAACTGGTGCGCGTGGTGGTTGATGCGCTGCAGCTGACGCCGGGGCGCACGACGGAAGTGACGCCGGAGGTGATTGCGCCGGCGGATATCCGCGCGCAGCTGGTGGATACGTCAGTGGTGGTAACGACGGAAGCGAATTGATGTCGGACGGGACAATCTCCCGGTCATCGATTCCTGGGGCATTCCCTAGCATTCCCAGGAAACGATTCGCGGTGTGGACCTGGACGATTTGCTGCGCTATTCGGGGTAAGAGGTTGGAGAGTGAAGTTATATCATCTGGAGGCTGGAGCCATCAAGCTGGAACGAAGGGGCGTGGCAGCCACGGGATGGTTGGCAAGCCTGCGTGACTAGCGTTGGATGCGCAGATGGTTTTGAGGTATGATTATATAACCTGGGCCTACTTTGATAATCCAATGGCCCAAGCTTAAGAGATAGTGGCGTATTCAGCAGTTAGCGGGAGGAATAGATATGGCAGTCGATATTGGATCAGCAGCAGGTAACATTAATCAGCAATCAGATTGGAAGACGCTGGTCAGGCCTTACCAGTCGGCCGATACGCGCCGCAGCGTCTGGCAGGCAGTCCATACGTTTGGGCTGTTCTTTGCCGGCTGGATCCTGGCTTATCTCAGCCTTTCCGTGAGTTACTGGCTAACGCTGCTCATTGCTGTTCCCACAGCAGGATTCCTGGTGCGTCTGTTCATCATCCAGCATGACTGCGGGCATGGTTCCTTTTTCAATAATCGCCAGTGGAACGACCGCCTGGGCGCCATCTGCGGTCTCTTTACCCTTGTGCCCTACTACCAGTGGCGCAAGAGCCACGCCATCCACCATGCCAATTCCGGTAAGCTGAATGATATGCGCGGCACCGGCGATGTTTATACCATGACGGTTGATGAATACTTCGCGTCCTCTAAATGGCGCCGGCTTGGCTACCGCATATTTCGCAACTCCTTCTTTTTGATCGGCCTGGCGCCCTTCTTCCTTTTTGTCTTCGGCTACCGCCTTCCTAACAAATCTGCCACGGGCAAAAGCTGGGAAAAAGAGCGGCAAAGCGTTTATAGGACAAACCTTGGTATTCTCATATTGGCCGGCCTGACTATCTGGCTTGTAGGACTCAAGTCATTTCTCCTGGTACAGATCCCCATCACCTATATTGCCACTTCGGTTGGCGTCTGGTTCTTCTTTGTCCAGCACCAGTATGAAGACGCCTACTGGGCTGATGAGGACGAGTGGAATTATGTAGATGCGGCCCTGAAAGGGAGTTCCTATTATAAGCTGCCGAAACTTTTGCAGTGGTTCAGCGGCAATATCGGCTTTCATCACATTCACCATCTCAGCCCGCGTATTCCCAACTACAAACTTGAAGACGCTTACCGGGATAACGCGCTGTTTCAGGAGGTGAATGAGCTGACGCTGCGCTCCAGCTTCAGCGTACTCAAGCTTGGTTTGTGGGATGA
>JBJYWZ010000400.1:0-1927 GCA_046259725.1 Promineifilaceae bacterium (SeqCode)
ACGATCAGACGTGGATTCAGGGCCAGCGCGCGGGCAATGACGATGCGCTGCCGCTGTCCGCCGCTGAAAGCGTGGGGGAAGCGCTGCATATATTCCGGGCGCAGGCCAACCAGCTCCATCAGTTCCGTAACCCGCGCCTGCCTTTCCTCGCGATCATTCATTTGTTCGATTACAAACAGCGGCTCGCCGATGATATCGAAGATGTTCATGCGCGGGTTAAGCGAGGCGTATGGATCCTGGAAGATCATCTGGATATCGCTGCGCAGTACGCGCATATCCTCGTCTGGAAGGTCTGCGATATTCACGACTTCGCCCGACGAGTTGCGGAACATGATCTGGCCGCTGGTGGGGTCCAGCGCACGCAAAATACAGCGCGCCGTCGTTGTCTTGCCGCATCCACTTTCGCCAACCAGGCCCAGCGTCTCACCTTCATTGATTGAGAAGCTGACGTCATCCACCGCTTTCACCTGGCCAACCACGCGCTTGAAGAAACCTTTCTTAATCAGAAAGTATTTCTTCAGATTCTTGACTTCCAAAAGCACCGGCTTATTATTCTCTAATTCCGCCACAAGAAATGCCTACCAATTACTGTTCACTTTCCACTGTTTACTGATTGCTTACCATCCGGCGGATGGTGCAAAAAGCAGCTTACCGACTGTCGTTCGTTAACCGGCTGCAGAGTTGGCGTGTATGTGTTGCACGTGCCGCGCATAAAGGAGGTGCAGCGCGGGTAGAAAGGGCATCCGGGCGGGCGGTTAAACGGGTGCGGGATCGACCCCTCGATAGTCGGCAAAAACTCTTTAGACGCCGAATGAATCGTGGGTATGGATTCCAGCAAAGCGATGGTATAGGGATGCTGGGGATTGTGGAAAATATCATCCACCGGCCCGGTCTCCACAATACGGCCGAGATACATCACCACCACATAATCAGCGATCTGAGCAATCACGCCCAGGTCATGGGTGATGAAGATGATCGACATATTCAGCTCTTTCTGCAGGCGGCGCAGAAGATTCAATACCTGGGCCTGCGTTGTCACGTCGATCGCCGTCGTCGGCTCGTCAGCGATAAGCAGGCGCGGGTTGCAGGACAGCGCCATGGCGATCATGGCCCGCTGCCGCAGGCCGCCGCTCAATTCCCATGAATAGGCATCCATGCGCTGTTCCGGGCTGGGCATGCCCACCTCATGTAGGCGATCAATGGCGATGGCCTGCGCCTCTTTCTTACTTACATTCATGTGCAGGCGTACTGCTTCCACGATCTGGCTGCCTACCGTATGCACGGGGCTGAATGCGGCCATTGGCTCCTGTGGAATAAGGGCGATTTCCGCGCCTCTGATAGAGCGCATTTCCTTTCCCTGCGCATCAAGACTCAAGATATTGGTGACATCTTCCGTCTTCTTGCCCTTAGCCCATCGCCACCAGATCTCGCCGCCAACGATCTCGCCCGGTTTCTGTACGATCTGCAGGACAGACTTTATCGTCACGCTTTTGCCGCAGCCGCTTTCCCCCACCACGCCGACAACCTGCCCCGGATAGACATCAAAGCTGACGCCATCCACAGCCATCGATGTCCCTTCGTCCATCACGAAGTAGGTCTTCAGATCGCGTATTGATAGTAAAGGTTCTTTACCGTTATCCATCATGTAGTTCGATTATGCGTTTTCCAGCCATTGGCAATTGATAATTGGCTCTTGATTATTGGCTATTTCTTAATGACTGTATGGATCCGCCGCGTCCCTTAAGCCGTCGCCCATGATATTCATCGTCAATACGGTGATAACCACAGCCAGACCGGGAAGCAGCAGCCAGGGCGCCAGGGCGATAGACTGCAGGTTTTGCGCTTCCTGCAACAGCACGCCCCAACTGATCGCCGGAGGGCGCAGCCCTAGGCCAAGGAAGGATAAAAAGGTTTCGCTGATAATCAT
>JBJYWZ010000401.1:0-3642 GCA_046259725.1 Promineifilaceae bacterium (SeqCode)
CCGGAAGCGTCCCAACTTATCTTGATCCTGGATGCTTTGTCTACCCCTGGTAATATGGGCACGATGCTGCGGTCGGCCGGCGCCGCTCCGGTCGATGCCGTCCTATTGGCTCCAGGATGCGTTGACATCTACAACCCCAAAGTGATCAGGGCTGCCATGGGTGCCCATTTCAGATTGCCTTTCGTGAATCTCGACTGGCCCGAGATTGCGGCCTATTGCAACCAGACAACGATCTGGCTCTCGGAAGCCAGTGGGGATAACATTTACACAGAAATAGATTGGCGCCGGCCATCATCCTTAATCGTTGGGAATGAGGCACAAGGCGCCAGCGGTGAAGCGCGGAATGTGGCACATGGATCACTGTATATTCCAATGGCCAGGACGACAGAATCCTTGAATGCAGCCGCAGCAGCGGCCGTTATATTGTTTGAAGCAGCCCGGCAGCGGGAATTTCCAACCAACCAGGGAAGGAGCAGCGTCAACTAGAGTTTTACCAAAAACCAGGCCGCTTGGTCAGGATCTGGTTCAGCGAAGCTGAATGACCGGTAGCACTCCGGGCAGGTACCTTCAAGAAAGTATGATTGAACATCGACGGGAGCGCCATAGCTTTTATTTACGAGTTCCCGCATTCCTGGATGCCAGGGCAGGATCAGCCAATCCGCATCGATCTCATCAAGCGCTTCCAAGAACTCTTGATTGTGCTCGAGGCGATAGGTAGTAAGAAAAAGGCCACAGCGCCCACAACTGGTGAAACGCAAGAGCACATCTTCTTCGGAGTAATGACGGCGTTTTCTTCGGCCGGATGGTGGAGAAATCGCCTTAAGCGCTGCCCTGGCTTGCTGCCAATCCAGGGCTTGGCCGGGTTGGCCATTTTCGGTCCCGGTTTGATCCAGTTGCTCTAATTGATCTTGATCGGCATTGATCTCGTCAGCTTCAGGCATGTTGTCGATTCTATCTCGAGGCGGCCGTCTCTCAAAACAGTTGTCGCATGATTCAAGCGATCGGCGGCCAGAATGCAGCGCCAAAGACGTCGTCAAAAGAACACATATTGGAAACAGGGAGATATGAAAGAGAAAAGTGCTTCAGGTAGATTTCTAAGAGAACTACTGGCTGAGTGGGAAACGGAAGTAAGCGGCAGTAGTTTGCCCGCTCCACCAAAATATGACGGTCCAGATATATGGATATCGCACCTGACAGAGAAAAGCAGCGAGGTAACACCTGGCGCCTGCTTTGTTGCCCGCGTGCGAGCGACGAGCGACGGGCATCCATATATCCCTCAGGCCGTCAACAACGGGGCCTCGGTCATTCTGGCGCAGAAGCCCATTGAGAACATTGCTGCGCATCTTCCAGACGGCATTATCTACCTGCAGGTACCAGATACGTCCCTTGCCAGTGCCTGGTTTGCAGCCGCCTGGGAAGGGTTTCCCAGCCGTGAACTGGTTGTTATCGGCATAACAGGAACAGACGGCAAAACATCGACGGCCAACATCTTACTTGAAATGCTGCTCTCCGCGGGAATACGCACAGGCTTACTGAGCACGACGCGCGCAGTAATTGGCATTGAAGAAGAACCACTGGCGCTTCATGTGACCACCCCTGAGGCGCCCGTTATTCAGCGCCACCTGCGGCGCATGGTGGACGCCGGACTGACTCACTGCATCCTTGAAACTACGTCACATGGTCTCTCGCAGAATCGCGTCGGCGCCATTGATTTCGATGTGGCAGTCGTCACCAATGTTACACACGAACATCTTGATTACCATGGCGATTACAACAGCTATCTATCGGCAAAAGCACGTCTCTTTGAGGCTATTTCCGGAAGTTTATGGCCGGTGGCGTCAAGCAATCCGGCAAAACAAAGTCAATTAAAAACGGCCGTTCTTAACCAGGATGACGGTTCTTATAACAGGCTGTCGGACATCGGCGCGGCGCGGCAGATCAGCTATGCCATCTATTCCGCGGCCGATATTAAAGCAGACGAAATCAGCTACGGTCACAGTCATACAGATTTTATGATGCAATTTGGCGATCGGCTTTCGCCGGAAGGGCCGGCGCAAGTATTTATGTCCTCCCCGTTGATTGGGGAATTCAACGTCTACAATTCACTTGCGGCCACAGGCGCCGCGTTGGCCGTTGGCGCAGGCGTAGACGCGATACGTGAGGGATTAAAGCACATTGATTCTATCGACGGCCGTATGGAGCAAATCGATCGCGGCCAGCCATTCACGGTTATTGTGGATTTTGCCCACACGCCAAACGCGCTGACTCAGGCTATCGAAGCGGCACGGACGATGACGACCGGGCGCGTTATCACCGTTTTTGGCAGCGCCGGAAAAAGAGATGTTGAGAAACGAACCAGAATGGCTCAAATCTCAACCCGCTATGCGGACTTAACTATCTTCACTGCCGAAGATCCACGCACTGATTCCTTAGAAGAGATTCTGCAGGTGATGGCCACCGGCAGCCTTGGGGACGGCGGTATTGAAGGGCAGACTTTCTGGCGCGTCCCCGACCGTGGCAAAGCGATTTACTTCGCCCTTTCGCTGGCCGAGCCCGGAGACCTGGTGCTCATCTGTGGCAAAGGACACGAGCAATCTATGTGCTTTGGCGTTGTTGAATACCCATGGGACGATCGTCAGGCGACGGAACGGGCGCTGGACGCGCTGGCCAACAATGAACCCATGCCGGATCTGGGACTGCCAACATTCAAGGATTGAGAAGCCGGCGTTACAGCGAACAGTTAGTCAGATTTGCCAAGATATTCTGCAAGGGCTTCCTGCCACGGCCTTAAACGTATTCCAATTGCCGCTCCGGCGATGTTCTTGAGGCTGCTATTGAGTGGGGGCACCGACGCGCGCGTGTATTCGCTGCTCAGGATGGGAGTCACCTTCACATCTTCGAGCCCGGACAGTCTAAGCGCTTCCCGGGCGAATGTTAGACGCGAGCATGAACCCTCGTTTACAAAATGATACGTGCCATACTGCCTTCTCAGTATCAATTTTCCCAGCGCTTCTGCCAGATCAACAGCATACGTCGGATTTCCGACCTCATCAGAGACAACTCGCAACGGCCGTCCCTCTCGGGCGGCATCTAATATGGCGTGAATAAAGTTTCGGCCGCCTTCTGCAAAAAGCCAGGCTGTTCTTACGATGTAATAGTTCGCTAAAATGCCGCGTACGTGGAATTCTGCGGCCGCTTTTGAGCGGGCATATGGGTTACGCGGGTGCACGGGCATCCACTCCTCGTACCCCTCTAAGTAATCCCCTCCAAAAACCTCGTTTGTGCTCAGGTGTACCATATCAGCACCCGAGCGCATACACGCCAGAGCGACATTTTGAGTACCCAGGCCATTTACCTTGTAGGCTAGTGCAGGATTCCGCGCTGCTTCTTCGACATCGGTATATGCCGCGCAGTGGATAACGACAGCAGGCTGGAAATCCAGCACCGCATCCTCGATGTCACCGCGAACAGTAATATCAAGCTCCGGCAAATCCGTGGAAAGTAGTTCATACCTGGATAACTCTTGCTGCAGCGCTTTTCCCAATTGTCCATTAGCGCCAGTAATGAAAATCCGCATTAACATTCCTCGTCGAATAACAGCCGGTATTTTGGACCGCGCCGCATTATAGCTTACCATTCGTG
>JBJYWZ010000402.1:0-2488 GCA_046259725.1 Promineifilaceae bacterium (SeqCode)
GGCCTGGAACTGACCAACCGCACGAACCGCACCCGCTACAGGGAACGGATTATCCAGGCGGACGAAGATCCAAACACCCGTTTCTTGGGTCTTTTTGAACAGGGGGAAATGCGCGGCGTGATGCGCTGGCACGATTTCAAGATGAACTTTTTTGGTAGGCCAACGCTGGCTGGTGGACTGGGCGGTGTGGCGGTCGACTTGCTTCATAAGAAAGAAAAGGTCGCGGCGGAGATGGTGCAGGCCTTTCTGAGAAATTATAAGGATGCCGGTTCGCCCCTGGCCGCACTTTATCCGTTCCGGCCCGACTTTTACAGGCGGATGGGTTTCGGCTACGGGACGCCGATGCAGCACTACCGCTTCACGCCGGCGAGCCTGCCCCAGGGTCCCTCAAAATCAGATCTCGTCTATCTGGAGCCCGGGGATGGCCAGAAGATGCATGATTGCTATAAGCGATTCTACCTGCGCACGCACGGCATGATGGCGCGGCAAACACGGTTTTGGGACGCGGCTCTCAATGATCCTGGCAGCCAGATCATCGGTGTGAACACGAATGGCCGTTTGTCCGGCTACGTGGTGATCAGCTTTGAGAAGGGCCGCCACGACAACTTCATGAGCAACGCCATGCATATCCACGAGCTGATATACGATACGGCCGATGACCTGAGCAGGCTGCTGACTTTCCTACAATCACAGGCAGACCAGATCGAGTCGATCACCTATAACACGCAGGATGACGCATTTTACCACCTGCTGCGGGACCCACGCGCGGACGCAGGGGCGATGCTGCCGTTCACAATCGCCCACGAGAACAGCAAGCGGGGGCTGGGCATCATGTACCGCGTGCTCAATGTCCCGCGCCTATTCGAGATGCTGGAACATCACAACTTCGGCGGCGTGTCATGCTGCGTGCGGATCGATCTCGGCGACTCCTTCTTCCGCGAAAACGAAGGCAGTTACCTCGTCGATGTGCGGGATGGGGAGGCCAGAGTGCTAGGGGATGCCCTGCCGGAGGTCGTTCTGTCGCTGGATGTGGCTGAGTTTTCTTCGCTCGTGATCAGCGCGGCCAGCCTGCGCAAACTGGCCGCATATGGCCTGGCCACGCTCTCAGATGATGCCTACCTTGATCGTCTGGACCGCATGTTCAGCGGGCCGGCACCGATCTGCTTGACGTCATTCTAAGGACCGGCGGCTTAGCTATTAACTATTGGAAGGCACTTCGCGAGGCGCTGCCTCTGCAACCCTGGCACTTTGCCACCCGCCCTATCTCAACCATA
Organism: Promineifilaceae bacterium (SeqCode); assembly: GCA_046259725.1. Classification (GTDB taxonomy): domain Bacteria; phylum Chloroflexota; class Anaerolineae; order Promineifilales; family Promineifilaceae; genus JAACFF01. Next base: position 1,275 of record JBJYWZ010000402.1, read on the forward strand.
GACTGACCGTATCGACCTGGTATGTCTGCGGGCGCATATCGAGCGGTTGAACTTTGTGCAGTATGTAGCCCGCCTCCGACAATGCCTTGCTGTCACGCGCAGTTCTGGCGAGGTCGGAGCCGACATAGATGAGACGCGGAGAGGCCACAGCTGCGATCTGTTCCAGCACGGGCCCGGCCAGGCCGTTCCTTCCAGGATCGACGACAAGCACATCGGGACGGCCGTCCATTGAGGGCAGTACTTCCTCCACCAGCCCATGATAGAGGGATACATTGTCCATATCGTTGAGGTTGAAAGCGAGATCGGCCACGGCGTCGCTGTTGACTTCAACGGCTGTTAGCTCAAGTGACGTTTGAGCTAAGAAGGCCGTAAGCAAGCCGACGCCGCTGTACAGCTCCCACACCCGCTCGCCACCACCAAGGGCCGCGTAGTCCAGCACCGTGTCTACCAGCTTAGCGGCCATAAGCAGATTGGGTTGAAAGAAGCAGCCGGGGGAAACGCGGAAGGCACGGCCTTTTACTTCGTAGATCAGGTAATGGTCGCCGATGAGGGAAGCGGCCGTTTTATCGGGCAGGACAAGGGCCACGGAGACGGGAAAATCAGCTTCCAACTGCGGCGGTTCCATATCTTCCACTTCAAGCGCGGCGAGCACCTCTTCTTCACTATCCAGGCGCAGGGTCAGTTTGCGCAGCTCGGGCAGGTCGAGGTCGATATCGTTAAAGAGGCTCATGATGCGCGGTTGGGTGATTGGGCAGGCGTGGATAGGGATGACCTCCTGCTGACGGGGGGACCAGTAACCGAGACGGCCGCCGGCCGCCGGGCTAAAGATGGCTTCGTGCGCGTATTCCCAGGGGTGGGGAGCGCCGATAACGGGCAGGATGTCGATCTCTTTAAGCCCGCCGATGCGCTGAAGTTGATCGGCCACAACGAGCCGCTTGGCGCGAAGCTGTTCCTCATAGAGGACATGCTGGTAGGCGCAGCCACCACAGGGGCCATAGTGAGGGCAGCGCGGCGCGGTGCGCTCGGGGGATGCTTCGATCACGTCTGTCACATAGGCATGGGCGAAACGATCCTTGTCCGTAGTGAGGACGGCGCGCACCGTCTCGCCGGGCAGCGCGCCCTGGACAAAGATGGGACGGCCGTTTTCATCGCGGGCGACGGCCGTGCCGCCGAAAGCGTAGGAGGTGGGTTGGAGTTCGAGTTCGGTCATAAAG
>JBJYWZ010000403.1:0-3013 GCA_046259725.1 Promineifilaceae bacterium (SeqCode)
TCGGCGCTCTATTTCTCATATTATCGCTTCTAGCAGCATGTGGAGGAACGACCTTAGATACTGTGCAAGACACGGCGGTTGTCAACACGCCGGCAAGTGAGGCGCCGACAACCGTGGTTGTGACCTCAACGGAGGTGGCGCCTACGGAGAGTGCTGATAGTGCCGAAGAACCAGCGGCCGTTGAGGAGAAAGCAGCGGAGGTACCGGAAACAGTCACTCACGACACGGAGGCAACGACCGCCCTGGAACCTACGGATACGGCCGTGGCCACGCCCGAGGTCGCCGCAGCGGAACCTGTGAAGGTCGAATTCTTCACGCCTGCACAGCAGGAAGGGCCTTACTACCCGGTTGAAAAACCGGCCGACCGCGACAACGATCTTGTTTCTTTTGAAGGCGCAAGCGCGCCGCCCATAGGAGAGATACTGGAATTTGGCGGCACGGTATATGGCGCGGACGGCTATGCGATCGAAGGAGCCGTGATTGAGATCTGGCAGACAGATGCCTCCGGCGTTTATCAACACCCCAATGATCCAGGCACGGCGAATCGCGATCGCAATTTCCAATTCTATGGCGAAGCACAAACCGATGCGCAGGGCAGGTATCATTTCCGCACCATAATGCCCGGCCTATATGAGCCGCGGCCGCGGCATATTCACGTCAGGGTGCTGGTGGATGGACGGGAAGTATTGACGACGCAGTTCTATTTTGCGGGTGAACTCGCTCTGCAAGGGGCGGATGCGCTGATGTTGATTGATGCTCAGCCGGGAGAGGATGAGATGGGCAACCCAGTCCTGTCCGGTACGCGGGACATTTTCTTGAATAGTGCCGCGATTGGTGGTTAGGCCTGGATGCCTATTTTTAGCGCTTTTCTCCGGCCGTCCGGCCGTCTGGTGCTTTTCCTGGCAGCCATCCTGTTCTGGTGGGTCCCGGCAGTTTTGGCCGGGCAGACAGAAACACCTGCAGAGGCTCAAAGCAATTCCGGCCTGCTGATTAACGAGATTATGGCGGCAAATGTGTCGACTGTCATCGATCCAGACTTCGGCGTTTTCCCCGATTGGATCGAGCTTTATAATCCGGGCGACGACGCTGTTGATCTGTCCAATTTTTCGCTGACCGACGATATTCGCGATCCTGTGAAGTGGCTTGTTCCACCAGGTACATTGCTGCCGGCCAATGAATATCTCTTGATCTGGGCGGACGGCCGTGATTCCGGTCTGCACAGCAGTTTTCGCCTCAGCCGCGATGGGGAGGAAGTGGCCCTCTACGACAGGGAGGGTAGACTGCTCGACATGGTGCGTTTTGGCGACCAGGTCGAGGATGTTTCTTATGGGCGCACGGTTGATGGAGCAGCAGAATGGGGTTTTTTCCAGCAGCCGACGCCGGGGCGATTGAACGACGGTGAGACGCTGCCGAGCACAAAACAGGCGCCCGCACCAGAATTTTCCCTGCCCGGCGGGCGTTATCAAACCCCTCTGGAACTGTCCTTGAGTTCGACCTCGCCGGCGGCCGAAATCCGCTACACGTTGGACGGATCGTCACCCACACGCGATTCGGCACTATATCAGGAGCCTATCCAACTGGCGAAAACGGCCGTTGTCAGGGCGCGGGCCTTTGCGCAAGGCCTGCTGTCCAGCCCCATCACCACCCACACATATCTGATCAGGGAGCAAACGCAGCTGCCCATCGTCTCATTGGTGACCGATCCCGCGTATCTCTGGGACCCGGAGACCGGCATCTATGTGGATGAAGAGGTCGAGAAACGAAAGGATTGGGAACGGCCGGCGACCGTCGCCCTATACGAGCCCGACGGTTCTTCCGGTTTTCAGGCCGAGGCGTCAATCCGATTATTTGGCAGGTCCGCCATTCACCTGCCTCAAAAATCCCTGTCCGTCTTCATCCAAGATGCCGGAGGTGACCAGACCCTCCATTATCCACTTTTTCTGGATCGCGACCTTGAGGAGTACTCGGCATTCCTGCTGCGCAGCGGCAGCGACGACTGGGCGGGCGCGATGCTGCGCGACGGCTTCGGGCAGCAAATACTTGAGGGCGAACTTAACCTGGGCACCCAGGCCTTCCGCCCCGCCCTCTTATTTGTGAATGGCAGCTACTTCGGCATCCACAACATTCGTGAGAAAGAAAACGAAGATTATCTGGTCACACACTACGGCGTCGATTTGGATGAGCTTGACCTGCTCTTTGTGGGTTACAGTCATGGCGATGGTTCTACCGACCTGAACGTATTATACGGGGACGCGGGGGATTACGAGAGGCTGGTGGAGTTTGCTCTCAGCCACGATCTGACTGCACCTGAAAATTACAGCGTCTTGCAGGCGAATCTTAATACCGATCATTTTATCGACTATATTATTGCCGAGAGCTATGCCGGCAACACAAGCTGGCATCGCAACCGCAAAGTATGGCGCGCGCAGGCTCCGCTCGATCGTTGGGACTTCCTGATCTACGATCTCGATCGCGGCTTTGGTCGCCGCTATACAAATACGCTCCAGGATATCCTGGGCCTGGATCCTTTGTTTGGCGCCCTTTTGAGCAACCAGGACTTCAAAAACCAGTTTGTCCAGAGATTTGCCCATCGTCTTAATGTGACCTTTAAACCGGAACGTTTGCTGTCGATTCTGGACCTCCTGCAGGAGAATATCGCGCCAGAAATCGATCGCCAACGCGAGTATTGGACGGTTGAGGAATGGTGGGCTGAGAACTATGAAACAGAAGCGCAGATTACCGGGCGCGATTTACCACCCGAACTTCCTGCCTGGCAGGATGAGATTGCCCATCTCCAGCAGTTTGTTCTTGAAAGGCCAGATGCCCTACGCCAGCATATCGTCGAAGCCTTTTCGCTCAGCGGCACGCAGTTTTTAACTATGGACGTTAACCGGCCAGAGGGCGGGCATATCCTGGTTGAGGGGCTGCCTCTTCCGGGCACACCGTTCACCGGCGTCTATTTTCGCGATATCCCATTGAAACTGACGGCCGTCGCCGAACCCGGCTTTCGCTT
>JBJYWZ010000404.1:0-2920 GCA_046259725.1 Promineifilaceae bacterium (SeqCode)
CGGCTGGTAGAATTCGTCGACATCCACCTGCCAGAGATAGTCGCCCGTTGCCAGGGCTGCATAGGCGTGTGACTGCTCATCCTTTTCGCTCCAAAAGCCGTCGCGCGTGATGATCTTCACTTTATTTTCCGGATCTTCATCTTTTTTGAAGCGCTGCAGCGTCTGCAAAGTCGCATCGGTGGAATGGCCATCATCCGTCGCGATAGCCGCGGCGCCGGTCACAGCCCCTTCGACGACGATAATTTCGTGGGCAAAAGGGTAGAGAGCCCGCAGGTTGTAGCGCAAGAAAGGCTCTCCATTGAGCACGATCATGCCAAAGGTGATGCGCGGACGCGCTGTAGATGACTCAGGCATTCTTCAAAAACTCAGGCAACTGCGATGTTAAACGTTTAAGTTTTCGGAGAGCGCCCCTGATCGTTGTTTGATCCTGCAGTTCATTGAGACGATCGTTGTAGGGTAACTGCCACTCCGCGAGCGCCGCGTCCAAATCACCCTGCGCGCCAATACGATCCCAAAAATTGGTGAAGCTATCAACCGCCTGCGGCAGTTCAAAGGTCAGCACCCGCGTTTTATCCTTAAGGAACAATGTGATGTTGGCATTGACTGTGTCACAGTAATCAAGGCAATCATCAATTGTTGTTTGCGAACGATAAAGGATGCCCTGGGAATAGGCGCGGATGATACTGCCTCGCCCCAGTCTTCGCCCACAGTAGCTCCGGGCCACGGCATCGCGATCGCGAACCAGATGCACGTAGAAAGCATCATCGGCGAAGCGGGCATCCAGGAGCCCAAGCAGCCACGTCAGGCGATTATCCACTTCAATATGCTGGTCCGCATAGGCCAGGCGGGCTTCGCCCAGCAGTCCCCAACGTGATTCGTGGCCAACGGTGTAGTTCTCAATATGCGCGCAGGCGCGGGCAAACGTTGTTGAAGCGGAACGGCCGGTTGTCAATACAAAAACTCGCATAATCTTCCCTACTTTGCAAACACCATGTGTAAATCGCCCAACATACGCCGCACATCCTTGTGTTCCATAGCCAGCCAGACAGCGAGATAGACAGCAGCAAACGAGGCCAGCTTGATCGCCGCCGCCAACCAGAGGTTTTGCATTGGGACAGCCCAGATGAGTGCCAGCGTTACGCCCATAGCCAGACAAAAGGCCAGCAGCGGAACGAAAAAGAGGCGCCAGGTCGAAAAATCCACGAAAGCATGGGCACGCCGCAGCAGGACAGCGATGCCGGCCATCAGCATGATATCGACCGCCAGGGCGACTCCATTGACGCCCCATGCCGTACCAAGAAGTAAGAGCCCGATCACCAGCACGAGCAGTTGGATACCTCGTGCGCCAGCCAGTTGTTGTGGTTGGCCCACAGCCACAAACAGCAGACCCACCGTCAATTTAATAGGCTCAAGCAGAAGAAAAAGAAGCATCAGGCGAAAGGGCGTTAACATGGCCTGCCACTGATCGCCGAGCAGCAGGATCAGTTCAGGCGCAAGGAGCGCGAGAGCGCCGGCAAACAAGAAACCAATCCGTACCAGGAAAGCATTGTTGCGAAAGAAGGCCTGGGACAGCCGCAGGCGATCGTGTTTGAGTTCGGCATACGTTCCTCCGGCAACAGTATTCAGCGGCGCCGCGAGAATCTTGCTCGGATAGGTGGCAAAGGCATAGGCGCGCGCGTAGATACCCAATGCGCTCTGCCCAAGAAAGACGCCCACCCAGAGATCATCCACGCGATCGATCGCCCGTTCCAACGCATCGGCAACGAACACGCGGCTGCCGAATTGAACATAATAACGGACCAGTGCATCGTTCCAGCGTAACCGCGGACGCCAGACCGGCCGCCAGGCATAAAGGGCGAAAAACCTGACAATGAGCACAATGAGATCGGTGGCCAGAAGCGCCCATAAACCCGCCCCATTCCAGGCCAACGCTAAAGCAACAATTGATGTTAGCACAACGATTACGAAGTCGATAACTGCCAATCGTCGATGTTCGACACGGCGCCGGAGGATCAGGATCGGGGTCTGTGTGAGATGAATGAACAGATAGACAGGAACGAGTACCAGCAGGGCTAATTGCAGAGAACCCTCGGCAAACATCAATGCGCCGGCCAGCAGTACGACGGCCCACACACTTGAAAAGAGCAGGCGCAGCGTAAAGTGAACGGCCGCCGCCTCATTTTCGTTCTCCGTCTGCTCCGCGCGGTGGATGAAGGCCTGTCCCATCCCGAAATTCGGTACAATTGCAGTCAGAACTATGATGCTTAACGCGAAGGTATAGATTCCGAAAATGTCAGGCGTCAACCAGCGCGTCAGCAGGATCATGCGCACGGCCAATATGCCCACGGTGGCCAGGTTGGCGGCAAAATTCCAGGAAATAGACGTGACAGTCCGACGTGCCAGGCTCATGCTGAGGTCCTCTAAGGCGATGGTCGAAGTATAGCAGGTTTCTGATCCGCTTCTCTCATGGATTACCTCAGGCAACTGCTGCCGACGAGACTGAGAACCTCCGCGATAAACCGACGCAACGAAGTTGTAGTAACAACCCGGCAGCGAACCTGACGCAGCAAAGAGTCAGCGGCTATTTGATCATAAACACCATGAAATCCGGCACAGACAACAAAACGCACAGACGCAAGTTGTGCAGAACATGTTGAGAAATTAGCCGAGCTTGATATCATAGCATCATTGCGACAGAAGCGGAACACGCCGCTGCGTCCCATCCAGAATAAGCTCACCGACCCAAATTTCAAGATGCTGCGCGCGTCCGGTGCGCAGGCAAACTGAATGTTTCAAAGGAGAATCGAATGGCTGAATTAAAGACACAGGAAAATGATGCGAGCGTTGACGACTACCTGAACAGCGTCGAAGACGACAAGAAACGGGAAGCCTCGTTCAAAGTGAAGGAGCTGATGGAAGA
>JBJYWZ010000405.1:0-12674 GCA_046259725.1 Promineifilaceae bacterium (SeqCode)
TTATTACGGCTCCTTTACAGACAAATTTGGCGTGCAGTGGATGATCGACGTCATGGGCGAGCCGACGCCGTAGCTCTATAAACAACAATCCCGGAAACTCAAGGTTTCCGGGATTGTTTTTTTCTGGGCGCTTCGCGAAGCGCCCCAACTATTCCAAATAACTTTCAAACGCCCCAATTGAGTGAGGCAATCCGATTGCTTATTGGGCGGTCATTACTACGGCCAGCGCGTCGTCGGCCGTGCGCATTTCCAGGCGACTGCCGCTGATGGTATAGGTCGCTGCCGATTCCAGCGCGGCCAGGAATTCCGCTTCCTGCTCCATCACGCCTTCGCCGGCGCAGGCCCTGCGTGTGGAGGCCAGCGGGCCAATCGAAATCTCACCGTCTTCAGCGACGAAGCCGCCAAAATAGCTGTTGCAGCCGGCGGAACCGCTGATCTGGTCGCCCTCGAATACGGCCGTCAGCGCCGTATCAGCCATGACGCTTACCACAGCCTCACGGCCGTTATTGTAATTGACGACGTCCCAGGCGGTGCCGTCCAGGGAGCTGCTCACCGGAGCGAACTCAACGAGCATCGTCGAATCGGCATCGTAAAGGCGCAAGTTGCCGGCGGTTGATACATCATAGAAAGCAGCTTCTTCCAGGGCGGTGCGGAAGGCGGTCTCCTGCTCCATGACGCCCTCGTCGAGGCAGGCCATCAGCGTGCCGATCAGGGGCCCGAACTGAATATGGAAACCATCCGTCTCATAGGTGCCGCCGAAGCCGTTGCAGCCGGAATCGCCGGATACGTCGGTCGCGCTGGTGAAATTAAGGGATACGGTCGTGCCCTCTACCGGCGGCTGTCCGCCAAGTGACGTCATGACCCAGCTCGTACCGGCCAGATCGGCCGTCGCTTCGATATCTGCGGGTGCGGTTTCGACCGGGGTGGTTTCAACCGGCATGCTCTCTGCCGTCTCGGAGGCGGTGTCCGCGGACGTTTCCGTGCTCGGCCCAGCCGCCATGTCCATATCTTCCGGCAGCTCGCTCAGCCCAGGAATCCATATCTTCTGCCCGACCAGAATGATGTTGGCATCCGAGATGGGCGAATAGCTGCTGTCTTCGGCCGCTTTAGCATTGGTGGCTTCCACAATGCGCTGGAAAACGGCGCCGTCGCCAAATAAGAGGCGGGCCAGCTTGATCAGGCCGTCGCCAGGCTGGACCGTATAAGGTACGCCGTCATCTTCCTGCGCCAGGGGCGCCGCGCCGGCTGCGCTCGCGAAGACCATCAGCGCCAACACAACAAGCAAAATAGTTACGCTTCGTTTCATCAAAATACTCCTTATCTTGGCTTGGTAAAGTGTGGGACAAGCCGCCGCAGCGGACGCGGCGAGTACTACTCCCGACGCCTGACAGTATATCAGTTTGCCGGTCCGCGGATAGCAGTCACAGAAAACTATAAGCTAGCGCTTCCCCAACGAAATCGCTGACATTCGCCACGCACGTCGTTATAATTGATCGTTATTTTACAGACGAGGTATCGATGGCAGAACTGTTTCAGGAATGGCTCAAGCAAAATCAATTTGACCGGGCTTACTTCCCGGAGATAGTCGAAAAGCTCTATTTTGAGGGTGATCTTGCGCTGCGCAAGCTAACCAGTTACTTCGTCCTGCTGCTGCTGGCTACCGTCATCGCCACATTTGGCGTGACCAGCGCGTCGACAGCCACCGTCATCGGCGCCATGCTGGTGGCCCCGCTGATGACGCCAATTATGGGCACCACGCTGGCGCTTTCGATGGGTAACGGCAGCCGCGCCGTGCGCTCGATCCTGCTGGTCTTGGTCAGCGTCGCAGCCGTTATCGGTCTGGCCGCCCTGCTCAGTTTTGCCGCTTTCTTTGTCGACTTCGAAAGCAACCCGGAAATTACATCGCGCGTGCAGCCGGGCCTGGCGGCGCTGGTCGTCGCCCTGGCCGCGGGCGCGACCGGGGCCTTCGCCACCACGCGTAAGAGCGTCGGCGACTCCCTGCCGGGCGTAGCCATTGCCATCTCGCTGGTTCCGCCGCTCAGCGTGGGGGGCATCGCCCTGGCACACGGCCGTTTTGATGACGCCTTTGGCGCGCTGCTGCTCTTCGTCACGAACTTCCTGGCCATCATCCTGGCCGGCAGCGTCGTTTTCTGGGTCAGCGGCGCCAATGCGGTGACACTGAGCAAGAGCCAGGCCGAAGCGCGCAAGCGAGCCTACCTCATTGCCCTGACGAGCGCCGTCGTCGTCACGCTCCTGCTTGGCGGGACCACGTTCGAGGCCTATCGCAATGAAAAAGAATATAACCTTGTGCAGCAAGCGCTCGCCGAATGGCTGTCCGGCAGCAGTTACGAAACGATAAGCACGCTCGTTCGCAAGCCCAACGTGACCATTACCCTGGCCGGTGAAGGCGACCTGCCGCCGGTGGAGCAGTTGGGTAAGAATCTGCAAAGCACTTTTGGGCCGGCGCTGGTTTTGCAGGTCAAAGCACGTACCCAGGAAAATGTCTGGTATCCCGAGGCGCCCATTCCCGACTAAGCGCCGCAAACGGCCGTTCTGCTTGCCGCCGCAGTCATTCCCCGTACAATTAGCGGGCTTGCCGGCATGGCAAATTGCCACAGGCCGGCCGTTTACCATCCAGGAGTTAAACAAATTTATGAGCAATACAGTCGAACGGTTCGCAATCTGGACCCTGCGCACGGTGATCAGCATCGTGGTCAATGCCTTTGTCCTCTTGATCACGGCCTGGATCCTGCCCAACATGGCCTTTATCGAAACCGATCTCGGATCTCCCTGGCTGCAGGCCGTGGCCGCGGCGATTCTGATCGGGCTGATTAACATGCTGCTGCGGCCAGTTGTGCTGTGGATATCCCGCCCGCTTGGTTTCTTTCTCCTTTTCCTGGTCGGACTTCTACTTAATATGGCCGCCATCTGGCTCGCCTCATGGCTTCTGCCGGGCTTTCAGATCAGCGGCTTCCTGACGATCTTGCTGGCCGGCATTTTCGTCGCCGCCTTCAATGTTCTCGCCGCCTCACTGGTTAATCTGGGCGACACGGACTCCTACTACCGCCAGCGCACCAAGAATAAGGCTGCCGCGGAACCATCGCCAAACCAGGATAAAGAGGGGCGTAATCTGGTCATGGTGGAGATCGACGGCCTGAGCTACTACCACCTGCGCGAGGCGCTTGATCGCGGCCTGCTGCCCACAATGCAGGAGATGATTAAAGAGGAAGGCTACGTGCTCAGCAAGGTTGACTGCGGCATTCCCTCGCAGACATCGGCCTGCCAGGCGGGCATCATGTTCGGCGACAACTATGATATTCCTGCCTTTCGCTGGTACGACAAGACGCAGGGCAAGTTGATCGTCTCCAGCAGCGACGCCGGTGAGCTAAACGGCCGTTACGCGATGGGTGAGGGCCTCATGCGCGGCGGCACGAGCGTCTCCAATATGCTCAACGGCGACGCCTATACATCGCTGATGACGGCTTCCGACCTGCGCGAAGCGGATGATGACGAAGCGAAACGGCGCGCCAATGATGTTTACCTGCTGATGCTCGATCCGTCCTTCCTGTTAAGCGTTATCGCCCGCTACCTGGGCATGGTCGTCGTCGAGCTGTGGGAAGGGTGGCAGCAGCGGCGCCATGATGTTTATCCGCGCCTGAACCGCCTGGCCCATTTTTATCCCTTCGTGCGTGCGGCGACGTCGATCTTTCTGCGCGAACTGGGCGCCGCTTTTACGACGATGGACATCGTGCGCGGTTCCCCCTCGATCTATGTCACCTGGCCCGGCTTTGACGAAGTGGCGCACCATTCCGGGCCCTATACTTCCGATGCGTTCAGGGAACTTGGCCGCTATGACAAGGTCCTGCGCTACCTGCGCCGTGCGGTCAAAGAAGACGCGCCGGTTTACTATGACATGCTTGTGCTCTCCGATCACGGGCAGTCGTTCGGGCCGACTTTCGAGCAGCGCTATGGTGTCTCCTTGAAGGAGTTCATCGAGCAGCAGCTGCCGGCAGGCACGAGCGTTTCCATGTCCATGGGCGGCGATACGGGCGCGATGGGTTTGAGCCAGGCGTCGGCGGAGTTTGCCAACGCGCAGCACGTGGGCAGCAGCGGCAGCCGCGCGGCCGATACAATGACCAAACAGGGCAGGCAGCTCGCCGAGCGCATCTCGGAGGAAGACAGGGCGCGCATCGCTGCGGAGAGTACGGAGGCCGAAGTCACGGCCTACGGCAGCGGAAACCTGGCCCAGGTCTACTTCAATTTCTTTGACCGCAAGATCAAATTGAACGAGTTAGAGGCCGCTTACCCCGGCCTTGTCGACGCCCTGGTCAACCACGAGGGTATCGGGCTTGTCTGCGGCTATGACGACGAAGGCACGCCCATCGCCATGGGCAAGACAGGAACGCGCAATCTGCATACGGAGGAAATCGAAGGCGAGGACCCGCTGCTGATATATGCGCCTGCCGCCGGTCCTGGCGCGGCGAGCGTGGAAAAACGCGCCTGGCAGGTGCGGCGGGTGATGGATTTCCCTCACGCGGGCGACCTGATGGTGATCAGCACCGTCTATGAGGACGGCACCGTGGCCGCGCTGGAAGAGTTGATCGGCAACCACGGCGGGCTGGGCGGCGAGCAAACGGACGCCTTCATTTTCCACCCGCCTGATTTGGCGGTGCCGGAAACACGCAACTCGATCGATGTGTTCCATATCTTGAATGAGCATCGTGGCAAACCCCTGCCGCCGCCCAAGCCTGAGCCGGAGGTGGAGGTTACGAACGATTGGAAGCTGGACAACCTGCTTAAGGGCCTGGGCATGGTGCGCACCTGGTTGGAACACGTCTTCCGCTGTCTCATACCTGACCGCGAAGCGTTTAGAGGGGTGGTGGCTGATCCGCTGATGACCGGCCCGGCGCTCCTGGTTGGCATCCTGGGTATCGCCGCCTATACGCTGGTGGTGGAAGAGGTCGCGGTGAGTTATGCCATCGCCATTCCGCTGCGCGTCGTGATGTTTTTTGTCTCGATTATCGTTGTCTACGGAGCGGGGTATTTGCTGACGAGGAAAGGATCGTTTGCCAGAACGACGCGCGCCATCGGTTTCGCGCAGAGCCCGGTAGTGCTGCTTATTTTCGCCGCCTACGATCCCCTGGCGCATATCGTCGTGCTGATTGTGACAGGCCTGACCCTGATCGGCGTGTGGATGGGCGCGGCGGAAGCGCACGAGACGTCGGGCTGGAAGACGGCCGTTCTGCCTATCATCTACGTACTCCTTTACGTCGTCGGCGCCGCTGCCGTGGCCGTGGTCCTGGGCGGTGCGTCAATTACGATCGCGAGTGTGCTGGAGTCACTGGGCATCCTGCCGCCGGACATCGCCCTGACGCCACCACAGTTGTAACACGGGGTAGAGCTGCAGAATGACTTTGCCACCCTGCCACCTGCAGGCCTTCTGATATGACGCTGCGCGCGCTGCTCATGTTAGTGGAGGAGCCCGTCCCAGGAGAGACGAAGAAGGGATTGGCGCCGCCGCTCACGTCACAGGAAGCGGCCGATCTATACGAGTGCCTGCTGCAAGATACGGTCGAGGTTGTGCGTGAGCTGGCGTCGCAAATGCCCGTCACCCCTTTTTTTGCCTACCATCCACAGGGGGCCGAGCCATATTTTCGCGATCTGGCGCCGGAATTCCGGCTGGTGCGCCAGCGGGGCCAGGAGCTTGGCCAGCGCCTGGAAAGCGTGATGACGGCCGTTCAGGCATTTGGCTACGACCAGGTTGCGGCCATCAGCGCCGACAGCCCCGGCATTCCTGCTTCCTTCCTGAGCGATACCTTTGCCCTTCTGGACGAGCCGCAAACCGACGCCGTATTCGGGCCCAGCGAGGACGGCGGCTATTATCTCATCGCCTGGGAACGGCCGTTTCCGCGCCTGCTGCGTGAAGTCCAGATGGCCACATCGCACGGCCTCTCCGATACCCTGGACCTGGCCCGCCTGGAGAAGGCGGGCGTAAAGCTGCTTCCCTCCTGGTATGGCGTCGACAATGAGGCCGACCTCGAGCGCCTGCGCGAGGACGTGAACGCCGGCGAGAATACGAGAGCCTTTTTCGGCCTGTAGTGCTGGCTTCAGTCTGCCTGGTGAGCAGTAGAAATTGATTGCTTTCAACGAAGGGGCGCTAGAAGGTATCCATTTTTGCTCCTTTTTGGGTCTACTGCGCCCCGCCAATACACCCTATCATCAAATCACGGACATTCGGCCGCCGGAAGCACTATTTCAGCATGCCCCATAGTACGACGGGTAAAGAAAAACGGCCGTGGGACTGAAGAACTATGACATATGCAGCTGCAGGAAAGGGTTTATCTCTCACATCGCGGGCGCGTTACACCGTGCAGTTACAGGGCGTACTCGATCCAAGTTGGGCTGATCGCCTGGGAGGCATGCAGATAGTCAATCTTGGTGTGGATGGTCCGGACAGCGTGCCGGTGACGGTCATGACCGGCGATGTCGCCGACCAGGCGGCCCTGGCGGGCATCCTGAATACGGTTTACATGCTCGGTCTGCCGCTGCTGTCGGTTACGTTTTTGGGGCATCCCGAAACGAACTGCGGGCAAGCTGCACAACTTGACTAATACAGGCGGGCTGCACGAGACGATTTAGCGTAACCGGCATCTATCTACGCGCAACTCGCAGCGCCAGCCTTATTTTAGCCGGCCAGTTTACTGACGAAATTGTCCTGAAATACAGTGCCGGCAAGGACACCGCTGACCGCGTCTTCATGACACCACCTCTGGGGCAGATGAGCAGGACGTGGTCAGGGGCCTGTCCACTTGGCGTTTGACAGCAGGCAAGGGGAACGGAGGAGTACCCCGGCAGCCTGGGGCATAGATCGAAGACATGAGAGAAGCAATACTGCAAGATGGGGAACGGGTCAAGGCATCCGAAGATGCACCCGCGGAAGCGTTATGTCCATGCTGCGGCCACGCGGTCATATTGCGCAGCAGGCGCCTGATGAATGATGGCGGCGTGGTCTATTACTGGCGGCACAAAGATGGCGGATCACTTTCCTGCAAGAATCGATCAAATACGTACAGAAGAAAGGGGAGTATTTGAGGCACGCAGCCAGACAGAAGATGCCCGGCAGGGACGTCCGATTCTTATGGGATGGCGCAGGTCGCAACTGCCCTTCGCACTCAGACGACACACCACGGTGGCCTGCGTCTCCCGCCTGCTTTACACATTAAATGTAAAGCAGATCTACTTGCAGAAATAATTAGGTGGTACTATAGGTAGGAATTGAGAATATTTGACAACGTGTCTGACTTGGCCTTTAATCCGGTATGCTTTCGTTCTTGAGGTAATTGCCCTCACAGATAACAACCAACCCCGGTAGTTGCCGAAAGAAAGGTCAATTGAAGCTGTTTTAGGTATAGAGACGCCTCCACAGTTTCTATGAACGATTGCCATCTAAGCTAACATCATAAACCGGCAGTTGAAAGCATCTGGTTATGGGATCGGTACGGGTGTGACAGGTCGAAAACATACCCGTACCACTTCTTTTTCGCTTTTCAAATCTGCCTGTTACCTTAACCCGGCGACCACTATCGCGGCTAACATCATAACAGGTGGTTCGTGGCAGATTGATGAGATTGGTACGGGTGTGACTGAACAAAGAATACGCCCGTACCTTTCTTTATTTCCCGGCTGGCTCACCTGTCTTGTTGGCCAAAATGTCAGGGCCGCCAATGGGTGCGAGCTGCGCGATTTCCCTCTGAAATTTACACTATTTTATTGCTGCAAATAATGTTTTTTCCGGCACATCTATCAAGATAGATGCGGGTGTGACAAGTCGAGGGCTAATAGTATCCGCATCGCTGCCTGTTGTCAAATAATTGATTAAGTTTTTGTAAAATAGTTTACATAGCCACCGGTACCGAAAGCGGCTTTCTGAGCAGTCTGTTGCCAGGGCATTGAGGGCTCACTCCCGGTGGGCCATGTATTCGAAATATTGACAGTTCTGGACTATAATTGTTGTACTTGTGTCATGAAAAGTACGAATAATCTTAAGGAGACAATTCAAATGGCAAATAAGAATGATAGACTGGTTGTAGGGCTCTACCCGAATGCCGCCGCGGCGAAGACCGCGGGCGAGAACATTAAGGAATGGGACGAGTGGGACTCCAAGGATATTAAGCTCGGCGCGATGGCCGTTCTGACCGTTGATCCCAGGTCCGGCAAACTGCACGCCGACGAGATTGGCCAGCGCAGCACGAAGAGCGGCATGGGCTGGGGCACGGCGCTCGGCGCGGTTGTCGGGATTTTGAGCGGCGGCATCGCCCTCATCCCCGGCATGATCGTCGGCGCGGCCGCCGGCGCGGGCGTGGGCGCGCTGAATCACAAGAGCGTGGGCATGACCGATGAGCAGAACGCGCGCATTGTCGATGCCTTAAAGCACGGCGGCGCCGCATTGGCCGTTATGTGTGATGATTTTGAAGTGGATCCCGTTGTGGCCAAGATGGCCGATGAGGGGGGCGACGTCAGCCATTACGACCTGCCCGAGGATATCGCCGAGGTGATCACGACCGCCGCCGCCGCCCAGATCGCGGCCACGGAAGCGATTGACGCCAATGTCGATGAGGAGATCGAAGAGGTCGATGTCGTCGAGGTGACGCGCGTCATCGAAGCCGAAGTCCCCGATCTTGAAGAGGAGCATGTCGAGCACGTCAGCAAGCTGATGGCCGTGACCGGCATGAGCGCCGCTGAAGCGGCAAAGCTGCACGACGCGGGCATTGAAAAAGTGTCCGGATTCCTGGAAATGGCGGCGACGCCGGACGGCCGTAAAACGCTTTCCGAAGAGACGGGCGTTGACGAAGAAGTCATTCTCTACAATGCCAAGAAACTCGACCTGATGCGCGTGAAGGGCATTGGCTACAAGTACGCCACGCTGCTGATCGCCGCCGGTGTGGACACGGTTCCCGAGCTGGCGCGCCGCAATGCGGCCAATCTGGCAGAAAAGGCCGCCGAGGTGAACGCAGCGGAAGCGGTCGTCGATTCCCTTCCTTCGGAAGACATGGTCGCCGACTGGGTTGCGCAGGCCAAGGACCTGCCGCGCATGCTCTATTACTAGACAACGTATCTATCCTGGAAGCTTACGGGTCACCGGGTTTCAAGGTGAACAATGCCCCGCAGACGGAACGTCCGCGGGGTTTTTTCTTTGTAATTAATTCGACGATGGACCTTCCTGTCATATAATGTTTGTCGATGAAGGAGCAGTGACAATGACGAACAAGAACGAGACGCTGGTTGTTGGCTTATTTGATTCGGCAAAAGCCGCCGGTGAAGCGGGTAAAAGCATTTACGAATGGCAGCTGTGGGAAGACGATGTCGATACGGGGGCAATGGCCGTCCTGACGGCCGATCCCAAGAGCGGTGAACTGCGTGCTGATGAAATTGGAGAACGCAGCGCCAAAGCCGGACTTGGCTGGGGAACAGCCATTGGCGCCGTTGCCGGCCTTCTCAGCGGCGGTATTGGCCTGATCCCGGGCATGATCATTGGCGGCGCGGCCGGTGCGGGCCTTGGCGCGCTGAATCACAAAAGCGTGGGCATGACCGACGAGCAGCATGAGAAACTGATGGTCGCTTTGCGCGGAGGCGGGGCGGCCCTGGCGATCATGTGCGACGAGGATGAAGCCCCGGCCGTTGTCGGGCAATTGAAGGCCGAAGGCGGCGATGTAAACTACTACGAAATGCAGGAGCATGTTGCCGATGCCATTGCCGGAGCAGGCGCGGCGCAGGCCGCTGCAGGCCAGGTGATTGACGACATGACTGATTCGCTGGACAAAGACGACCTGGCGCCGGTCGTGCCGGAGATCGCCCTGGAGGTTGAGCCGGAGCAGGTGCGCCAGGTCAGCGCGCTGGCAGTGATAACCGGATTGGGCCCCGTCGATGCGCTGAAGATGTACCGCGCGGGCATTGGCCGGGGATCACAGTTCCTGGCCCTTGCTGCCACGCCTGCCGGGCGTAATGTCCTGGCGCAGGAGACGGACGTTGATAGCTACGAAATTCAAAAGGCCGCCAAGCGGCTGGACCTGATGCGCATCGATGGGGTTGGCTACCGGGAGGCAGCGCTGCTGATAGCCGCCGGCGTAGACAGTGTTACTGAGCTGGCGACACGCAGTCCGGGCGAGGTACACGAAGCGATTGGCACGGTAAACCAGGCGGCGAACGTCATGGATGAGGCCCCGTCACGTGCGGCCGTGGCAGGCTGGATCGCTCAGGCGCAAGAACTGCCGCAGATGCTGTATCTTTAGGCCATGTTTCATCCCGCAAACTGATCGCTTGAAAGTTTCCTGGAAACTCTCTTCCCATTATAATAGCCGCCTGCGGCCGGCTGCCGCCATTATCAAGCGCAGATCAATTAAGGAGAAGAGTCTATGCCAATTCTCAGTATACTCGCCGTTACGTTTGCATTCGCGCGCGAATCGTTTCGCCTGTTCAGCAAACCGCAGTATCGCTCTATGTTGATCTGGGTCGGTATCCTGCTGGCGATCGGCAGCGCTTTTTATAAAACGGTTGAAGGCTGGGGCTGGCTGGATTCCCTGTACTTCTGCGTGGTGACTCTGGCCACGGTCGGCTACGGCGACTTGACTCCCACGACCGCCGTGGGTAAGGTGTTCGCCATTGTCTATATCCTGCTGGGTCTGGGCATCCTCGCTACCTTCGCCTCTATGCTGGCCAAGGAACGCCTGGACATGATGACAGAACGACGAGGCGACAAGGATGGCGCCGCGCAGCAGGCGAAATAGTGCACTATTGAAGAAGAACTAAAGTATTATCCCGGAAACCTTCCTGTTTCTTTGTGCGGAAAAACTGTCGGATCAATTTCCGGGATTATTAAAAGGAAAGGGAATCAGATTGAATAGATTACGCGTTTCTCGCTCCATTTTCCTTAGCGATATGCTGACTGGACTGATCATGGCCATCATCAGCATTCCCGGCTCGTTGGGCAACGGCCTGCTGGCCGGCGTCAACCCGGTCTACGGCATTTATTCGACGATCGTGGGCACGACGGTGGCCGCCGTTTTTACGAGCTCGGTGTATATGAATGTCGACTCGACCAGCGCAACGGCTATCGCCACAGGCGAAGAGGTGGCCGGGCTCAGTCCGGCAGACCAGCTCGCCTATATCGTCGTCCTGGGTCTCCTGGTGGGCATCTTCCAGCTCATTTTCGGTTTCTTAAAGCTGGGCTTTCTGACGCGTTTCATTTCCAATGCCGTGATGACGGGTTTCCTGACGGGCATTGGCTTCCTGACCATCCTGGGCCAGGTGGGGGATTTGACGGGCTATTACAGCGAGGCGACGAATAAGGTTATAAGGGCGGTTGACACAGCGGCGCATGCCGGGCAAATTCACCTGCCTTCGCTCATTATCGGCCTGCTGGCGATGGTCATTATCTTTCTCGGTGATCGCTCTCGCTTCAAGAAATATTCTTACGCGATCGCCCTGGTGGCGGTCACGGTCGTGGCCACAGTGCTGCCGGCCAGCGGCATCGCCACAGTGGGTGATACAACGGATGTGCCGCGCACCTTTGTTTCGCTGCACCTGCCTGACCTGTCGCTGGTCGTGCGCCTGATCCCACCGGCGCTGGCAATCGCCATTATCGTGCTGGTGCAGGGATCGGGCGTCAGCCAGAGCGTGCCCAATCCGGACGGGGATTTCCCTGATGCGGATGGTGACTTCAAAGGGCAGGGCATCGCCAATATCGCCACGGGCTTCGCCGGCGGCATCCCGGTCGGCGGATCGCTGGGCGGAACGGCCGTGATCAGGCAGCTCGGAGGCAAGTCGCGCTGGGCAAACATTTTCACCGGTCTCTTCGCCGCCCTGGCGATATTGACCATCGGGCCGCTGATCGAACTGATCCCGCTGCCCGGCCTGGCCGGCCTGCTGGTCATGGTGGGCATCAGCATGGTCAATGTCGGCCGTTTGCAGACGGTCTATTTTACGGGGACAGGATCGGTTGCTGTGATGTTGATCACGCTCGTGGCCACGCTCATCCTGCCCATCCAATACGCCGTGGCCATTGGCGTCATTTTGCATATCCTGCTCTACGTTTTCGCTTCGTCGGAAGCGGTGCGTATCGAGCGCCTGGTGCGCCGGCCGGACGGTATGCTGGCCGAAGCGCCGCTGCCGGCGGAGCTGGAAAGCGAGGAAGTTTATATGCTTTACCCGGTAGGCAGTCTCTTCTTCGCCGGCGCCGCTGAACTGGAGGAGAACCTGCCCGATCCCGGCGAGGCGCAGCGGTCGGTGGTCATCCTGACGCTGCGCGATCGCGATGAGGTGGGCAGCACCTTCATCAACGTGATCAAGCGTTATACCAAAGAGCTTGAAGAGAGCGGCAACAAGTTTAAACTGACGGGCCTGAACGAGCGCGTGACGGAGCAGCTCGAGCGAACCGGGGTGCTGGATACGCTGGGCAAAGAGGATGTCTACCCGGCGACGGCCGTCTTCGGCGAAGCGACGCAGCAGGCTGAGAGGGATGCCTGGGCGTGGATCGGTAAAGAGGTTGTGCCGGGCGCTGCTGTGGAAACGGCCGTTGACGGTCGTGGACGGCCGATTGCCGCTGTTATGGTCCCTGTGACACCGTGGCAGGAGGGGCTTGAGTGGTACGCGCGCGCCTTCGCGGATGCGCGGCGGGT
>JBJYWZ010000406.1:0-5006 GCA_046259725.1 Promineifilaceae bacterium (SeqCode)
GCCATTGCCTGGTTCAATCTGGGGACAGCCCTGACGCGCATGGGTGGGTTGACGGGCGACCAACCTTACTATCAGGGCGGGGCCCAGGCTTTCGATCGCGCGAGAGAACTCGGCCTGCCGCCGCGCATGCTCTGGTACCAGTTTCAGCCCTACCTGGCGTATATGAAGCTGCAGCGCTATCAGGATATTATCGATCTGGCTGACGCCACGTTGGAAACGCAGGGTGGTCGCAACGTCGAAGAAACATACTGGTATAAAGGGCATGCCCTGGCCTATCAGGGTGATATCTTCGGCGCACGTGAAGCGTACAAGGAAGCGCTGCGCGTGAACCAGAACTTCTACCCGGCCCAGTGGTCGCTGGACGCGCTGGACCAGCCGGCAGCAAGCAGTGAAACGTAGGCACAGCCAACAAACCGGCTGGCCGGAACTTATTTTGTAGACAGCAAAAGATAAGGGCATCGCAAGGTGTCCTTTTCGCATATTTTCTTCAAATCGGCTCCAGGACCAACAGTCTGGCCTCACCGCTGTTGCCAGTCATTCAGGCAGCACGTATACTCAGGCGGGCTTCTGGGCATGCCCTGAAGCAATTCCAAAAATATGAAGTGGAACGTCGATGGGAAACAATAACAGGCTCAATGACGGATCGACCAGTCTATCCTCTCCTGAGCTAAACGAACAGCGAAAGGCAGACCATATCCGCATTAATATTGAGGAAGATGTCGCCTTCAAGCGCCTCACGACTGGTTTTGAAGATTATTTCTTCATGCACGAGGCACTGCCCGACCTCGCTCTGGACGACGTGGATACAGGCTGCACGATATTCAATCGTCCTCTCAACACGCCTCTGCTCATCTCGTCAATGACCGGGGGAACGGCCGAAGCACGCGAAATTAACCGTATCCTGGCGCAGGCTGCGCAGGAAGTGGGCATGGCCATGGGACTGGGTTCCATGCGCGCGGCCATCGAAGACAGCAGTCTCGAATATACGTACAAAGTGCGCGACGTGGCCCCTGATATCCCCTTGTTTGCCAATCTGGGCGCTGTACAGCTCAATTATGGATATGGATTGGCGCAGTGCCAGAAAGCAGTCGATATGATTGAAGCAGATGCTTTGATCCTGCATTTCAACGCGCTGCAAGAAGCCGTTCAGCCTGAAGGAGACGGAAATTTCAAAGGTCTACTGGACAAGATTGAAGCGATATGCCGCCAGATCTCGGTGCCGGTTATTGCCAAAGAGGTTGGCTGGGGATTTTCCGAATCCACGGCAAAGCGGCTGGCTTCGGCAGGAGTGGCCGCTTTCGACGTCGCCGGGGCCGGTGGGACGTCATGGAGCCAGGTTGAGATGTATCGCGCCACGACAGCGAGATTGGCGCGAGTCGCCGGTGCATTCATCGACTGGGGAATTCCCACCAGTGCATCCATTCGCTACTGTCGCCAGGGCGCGCCCAGCCTTCCCATTATCGCCAGTGGTGGTATGAAAACGGGAATTGACGTGGCAAAAGCGATCGCTCTGGGCGCGCAGCTGGGCGGGATTGCCGGCGATTTCTTGCGCGCCGCCGACAAAGCCGGGGTGGAAGGCGTTATCGAACTGGCCCTCACGATCACAGATGAACTGCGTGTGACCATGTTCGCCAGCGGGGCCGCCGATATAGAAGAACTATCACGAACCAGGTTATACACTCAATACTAGTATTCTGATATTCAGACCAGGAAATTACCCTGGAATCTTTCTTATTCGAATGGACAGGGAAACCGGCCTGCCAGTTTCAGGGATACGGATCGGAGGGCGCAATTAGATGAGCAACGAATTGTCTTCCATGGCAAATATCATGCTGCCGCAGCTCGAAAATGAAATGCAAGCGGTGCTGCACTTTGACGGATCGAAACCTGACCTGTTTCGAGGCATGATGCATTATCAGATGGGTTGGATTGATGAGCAGCTTCAACCTATCGAACCAATAAGCGGCAAACGTATCCGGCCTCTGGTCTGTATGCTGGTTTGTGATGCGTCCGGCGGCGAGTGGCAGCAGGCGGTGCCTGCCGCTTCGGGGATTGAAATCCTCCACAATTTCTCTCTGGTGCACGACGATATCGAGGACGTCAGCCCGACACGCAGGGGACGGCCGACGATCTGGAAGTTATGGGGCGAAGCCCAGGCGATCAACTGCGGCGATGCCATGTTTTCCCAATCGCATACGGCGGTGGGCAATTTGATCAACACGGGTACTCCTCCGGCAACCGTTGTGAAGGCTATGCAGTTATTTGACAAGACCTGTTTTCAACTGACGGAAGGCCAACACCGCGATATGAATTTTGAAACGCGTGACGATGTGAGCGTTGACGAGTACCTGGAGATGATAACGGGTAAGACGGCCGTTCTGATTTCTTACAGCACGGCCGTAGGCGCCATGGTCGCCGGTGCACCGCAGGAGACCATTGATCATTATGCCGCTTACGGTTTGAACGTTGGCCTGGCATTCCAGGTGATCGACGACATTCTTGGCATCTGGGGTGAGGAATCGAGAACCGGTAAATCAGCGGCAACAGATATTATTACCAAAAAGAAGACGCTGCCCGTGCTCTTCGGTCTCGAAAACTGCGAACCGCTGCGTGACATATATCGCGAGCGAGAGGCAGATGCCGATTTTGTCAGAGACGTGGTTCAGTTACTAAATGATGTTGGAGCGCGTGAATTTGCCGACGAACGAGCAGAAGAATACTCAACCGCAGCAATAGAACACCTGACCGCCGCTCAGCCTGAAGGCGATTCGGGTAAAGCTCTGTTCGAGATAACGGAAGTGCTGTTGGAGCGCGACATGTAGCGTCCAGCTATCCAAAAAAAAGCGCGCCACTCATTTGGCGCGCTTTTTTTATCTATACTAACCGCAGATGCGGAAACTGCATCTTAGTCGGCGTCGGCTTCTAGTCGGCGTCGGCTTCTAAAATTTCCTCTTCTGCATCTTCGACGCTGTCGTCCTCGTCTTCCACATCCATTTCTGGCTGCAGATCAGAACTGAGTTCGGACTCGTCGTCTTCGTCGTCACTGCCGAAGGCAGATTCAATTCCACCGCCGGCAACGCGCGCAAGCTCTTCATCCAGATCATCCGGGCTGACGGTTTCACCATCAGACTCAGTCGTCGCGGCGCTGGCTGCGGCTGCTTCCAGCAGTTCCGCTTCCTTGCGCGCACGCGAGGACTCCGCTGCGGCGGCGATCATGGCTTCCAGGAGACTGTCGTCCGTGTTATCGTCAATCAGCAGACTGGTGGTTACAGTTGCCAGGTCGATTTCCGGTTTCTCGGCCTCAAGTCGCAGTTCTTCTTCACGGCGCAGGCGGGCTTCATAACCGGTTCCGGCCGGAATCAACTTGCCTATAATGACATTTTCTTTCAAGCCAACCAGGTTATCTTCCTTGCCGGCAATCGCTGCGCCGGCCAACACCTTGATCGTGTGCTGGAAGGAGCTGGCTGACAAGAAGCTTTCCGTATTGAGTGATGCTTTCGTAATACCAAGCAATACAGGTTCAGCTTCGGCCGGCTGGCCGCCTTCTTCCACGATCTGCTCGTTTGTCTCCTGAAACAGAGGACGCTCAATCAGATCACCGGGTAGAAACTCGGTGTCACCGGAGGCAGTTACAACGACTTTACTGAGCATTTTGCGAATGATAACTTCAAAATGCTTGTCATGGATGTTCTGACCCTGGGGACGGTAAACCTGCTGTACCTCGTGCAGCAAGTATTGAGTCACGGCGTCGGGACCCAGAATATCCAGGATACGATGCGGATTCTGCGAACCTTCCGTAAGCTGCTGGCCGGCGGTGACACTGTCACCGTCACCGACGAGCAGACGAACGCCGGCAGGGATTTCGTAATCTTGCTCTTCAACACTTTCCCAGACAACGCGCAAGCCGTCCTCATCTTGCTGTACACGGCCGTTATGGCGTGCAACAAGTTCTTCATCTTCGTGCTGGGCAATCACATCACCCACTTCCACGGAATCCTGATGTTCAACTCGAATCGTCCAGTCGTCCGGCACGTCAAACACATCATCGACCATTCTGCGGTCGGTGACCACCACGTGGCGAACGCCGTCAACCATCTGAGTGTCCACTAGGCCACTGATCTCGGTGATCGTCGCTTCACCCTTTGGCCGCTGGCGAGCCTCAAAAAGCTCTTCCACACGCGGGAGACCCTGCGTGATGTCACCGCCTGACGAGGCCGTACCACCCGTATGGAACGTACGCAGCGTGAGCTGCGTACCGGGCTCACCAATGGACTGAGCCGCGACGATGCCGACGGCCGTACCCATTTGAACCGGTTTACCGCGCGCCAGATCCATGCCGTAACATTTCTTGCAGATACCCTGGCGAAGTTCACAGGTCATGGGCGAATAGACGTAAATATCGTCCAGACCCATCTCGTCGATCATTTCGGCGATGGTATCCGTAAAAAACTCGCCTTCTTCGACGATGATCTCGCCGGTCTCGGGATTAACCACGGTCTCGGCAGCAACGCGCCCAGCAACACGTTCGGCGAGAGTCTGCTTTCCAAAGTTATCTTTCCGTCTGACCCAGATGCCTTTATCGGTCCCACAATCCTCGGACATGATGATCAGGTCCTGCGCCACATCAACCAGGCGGCGAGTCAGATAACCGGCATCGGCTGTACGCAGCGCGGTATCCGCCAAACCCTTGCGAGCACCATGCGTGGAGATGAAATACTCCAACGCTTCCAGACCCTGCCGGAAGTTTGAAAGAATGGGCACCGGAATGATCCGTCCCTGCGGGTCAGCCATGAGGCCGCGCATACCGGCAAGCTGGGTAATGGGTCCGAAACCACCCTTACCGGCGCCGGAGAGGGCCATCACAGCCATCGGGCCGTCGGGATCAAGCGAATCACGCACGGCATCGGCCACGTTGTCCTTGGCCTCATTCCATGTTTCCACAGTGCGCTGGTACTGCTCTTCGGGCGTCAGCAAACCACGACGATACTGGCGGTCGATCTCGTCGA
>JBJYWZ010000407.1:0-20267 GCA_046259725.1 Promineifilaceae bacterium (SeqCode)
GCGTTTACAATTTGTTACGTAATGCGCGGGCTGCCATACAGCCACCAATAGTCGCTTTTCGGGTAGGCTTCTTGCCAAATCGGATCCCAGATGAAATCCTGCTCTTCCAGGCGTTCTTTCAACAACAGATCGATGGCGTTCAACTCATCAATCACGCCTGACTCCAATCTGTAGGGCGCTGACTGCAGCTTATTAATCAGTTCGCTTATAACCACCCGAATATCAACAACCCCGGCATAGTAATTGGCTTCCGTCCGTGCATGACGGCTCAAAGCGGGAAGAACGGCGATCCACTCGGCGATGCGCGTATGGAGTTCCTGATGGGCGCGTGTTTCAAAACGCACGACGCGTTCGCTAAGCGCATCATTAAATTCGACGACGGCCGCTTCCAGCCGCGCCTGGTCATCCTCGTTCAATCTTGCTTTGAGCACCCCAAGGCGATGTTGGCGCATTAGATAACCGCCAATAGTCAACCCCGGCATATTGGCGCGAGGGATCGTCCAATCGATGACATCGCTGTCCAGATAGTCTGCCATATTGGCGGCCATCTCCTCTAATATCATCAGGTCGTGAGCCAGAACCGCTTTTTCTTTATTCTTGTCGATATTGTTCACGATAGTGTCCCTCTTGTTTCAAGTTTCTAAATCGATCTTAGACGCCGCTGCGCTGTCTTGTCAAGGGGGTGAATCAACCGGCGGCAGAATTGTCGGAATACATCGCTCAGGTGGCATCGAGCGGGTCAGGCATGATGATCCACAGGACAATATAGATCAAGATGCCCAGGAATCCTCCGCCGAAGAGGGCCAGCAGAACAAAGAGGATCCGTATTATCGTGGGATCTATATCAAAGTATTCCGCCAGTCCGCCGGCTACTCCGGCGACCATGCGGTCCTCTGAACGCATCAACTGTTTATCACTCATTATCAATTTCTCCTTTTGACTAATTATACCGGGAGCAGTATTCTCCGTCCTTTGTATACTACCAACCAATACGCAGCAATAATTGAGAGGTTGCACGGCTGTTGCTACACAACGAGCCCTGCTAGCGCGTTATGAACGAATCAAAGAATAGACATCCGCTGACAAGATTGGCCGATTACGGGCAGGAGTATCGCAAGCAGGCGCTGCTCGCTTCTATCGCCTCAATACTCAACAGGCTGTTCGACCTCGCTCCGCCGGTATTAATCGGCATGGCCGTCGATGTTGTTGTTTCGCAGCAGAACTCTTTTCTTGGTGACTTTGGCATTATCGATCCTGTCAACCAGCTTTGGATCCTGGGATTGCTGACGCTGGCGGTGTGGGGCCTGGAATCTATTTTTCAATATTTTTATTCGATCTTGTGGCGCAATCTGGCGCAGAGCATTGAGCATGATTTGCGCCGCGACGCATATGACCACCTGCAGCAAATGGATATGGCCTATCTGGAGAATCAGAGCACCGGTGGCCTGATGGCTATCCTCAATGATGATATCAATCAGCTTGAACGTTTCCTCGACTACGGCGCCAATGATATTTTGCAGTTGATTACTTCTGTCATCGTTATTGGCATCATGTTCTTCGTGCTGGCGCCTACGGTGGCCTGGATGGCCATTCTGCCCATGCCGTTTGTGTTTTATGGTTCCATTGTTTTCCAGAGGCGGCTCGCACCGCGTTATGCCGACGTGCGCGAACGCGTCGCGCTGCTCAGCGGCCAGCTTGCCAACAACATCAGCGGTATGGCTACGATCAAGAGCTTTACGGCCGAAAACTATGAAAACGAACGCATTGGGGAGTTGAGCGACGACTACCGGGAGAGCAACTCGCAGGCAATCAAGCTAAGCTCCGCTTTTGTGCCGTTGATTCGCATGGTCATTGTTATTGGATTCTTCGCCATTATGGTCTATGGCGGTATCCTGGTGCTCAACGGCCAATTGAACGTGGGCGCCTATACCGTACTTGTTTTCATGACCCAACGGCTTTTGTGGCCGTTGACGACGATGGGCCAGACTCTCGATATGTTTCAGCGCGCGATGGCTTCGACAACGCGTGTGCTCGATCTGCTGGACATCGAGCCGCACATCACCAGCGGCCCGGAAGCTCTGCCCGTTGAGGATGTGCAGGGCGACGTAACTTTTGAAGAGATCAATTTTGCCTATCCCGAGCGCGTGGGCAGCGCGGATGTTCAGGTACAGGATTACGAGCGGCCGGTTATTCGCGATCTGACCCTGCGAATTCCGGCCGGTGACACGGTGGCCATTGTGGGGGCGACAGGTTCGGGGAAAAGCACACTGGTCAAACTGCTGCTGCGCTTCTACGATGTTCAGAACGGTATGATAACCCTGGATGGCCGGGATATCCGCGAGCTGCAAACGGCCGACCTGCGCCGGG
Source organism: Promineifilaceae bacterium (SeqCode) (assembly GCA_046259725.1). GTDB lineage: Bacteria > Chloroflexota > Anaerolineae > Promineifilales > Promineifilaceae > JAACFF01. Next base: position 2,368 of record JBJYWZ010000407.1, read on the forward strand.
CAATCGGCCTGGTAAGTCAGGATGTCTTTTTGTTTCATGGTACGGTTAGAGAGAACATCGCCTATGGGACATTTGAGGCGACGCTCGATGAAATTGTCGACGCGGCGAAAATTGCCGAGGCACATCAATTTATTATGGAGCTGCCAAACGGCTACGATACCATCGTCGGCGAGCGTGGGCAGAAGCTCTCGGGCGGGCAGCGCCAGCGGCTTTCAATTGCCCGCGCCGTACTTAAGAATCCCCCGGTGCTGATTTTGGACGAGGCAACATCATCCGTCGATAATGAAACCGAAGTGGCTATTCAGCGATCCATGGAGCGTATCATCATCGGCCGTACGACGATCGTCATCGCCCACCGCTTATCCACCGTACGTAACGCGGACATGATTTATGTCATGGAGAAAGGCAAACTGTCGGAGTGGGGGCATCACGACGAGCTGGTCGATGCAGGCGGTGTTTATGCCTCGCTCTGGCGGGTGCAGACCGGCGCGGCGATCGTGTAGGAATTAGTCTGCCTTAACCGGCTCTGTTTCCAGGGCAACGGCCGTCTGGCGGTGTGCCCGGCGGTAGAGCAGCAGCACGGGAGATAACAGGAGGCCGGCCACAACGAGCGCCACACGCAAACCGGCTTGATTGGCGATGACGCCGACGAGCGGCCCGCCGATTACCTGGCCGACGGCATCCATCTGGCCGTATGTTGAGAGAACGGTGGCGCGCACGGCCGAGGGCAGCCCCCGGTTTGTCCAGGCATCAAAAAGCGGGTTCAAAGTGGTCCGTGCGATATCCACACTAGCGAATGCCGCCAGAGCAACTGGGAAGTTTCTCGCCAGCCCAAAGACCACCAGACCAGTTGATATGACTGCGCTGAGCAGGGCCAGTAAGACAGTCATACGCATGGGATCCAGTTCACTGGTTCGGCGGCGCACCATTTCGGCAACGCCGACCGAAATCACCATGGTGGAAGCAGTGATGATGCCGAACCAGGTTACCATGCTCAATTCAAAAGCCGCCGGTGGCATCACGTTGTCGAGGAAATGAGGCTGCCAAAGGCGGTCAAGGGCTTCACTATAAAGACCGTAAATGAAAGAGATGCCCAGGATCGTCATCAGCATCGGCCTGACGCGGATCGTTTGCATTCCCGAGCGGAAGGTATCGCCCATCCTGCTCCAGGTATCCCGCTCGCCCGCGGGCGTCGGCGCAAAACCGTGCTCGGGCATAAATAGGGCCAGGAATAAGGCCAGCACGATGTGCACCAGTCCGCCGGCAAAATAGGGCAAGTTAAGCTGGCGGTTGGCCAGCAGCACATTGGCGCCTATACCGGCCAGGGTGGCAAGCTGGGCTACCTGCGAGCCGCGCAGGAAAGCAGCCGTCAGTCTTTCTTCACCCAATTCATCGGCAAGCCAGGCGCTCTGCGCCCCGCTTATGAACGTGTAGCCGATTCCCCAGACAACCTGCGCCAGGAGAATCGTGAAAAAGAGCTGGAAACCGCCTTCCAGCAGCATACCCAAACCAATAACCGCGTAGCCAATGATTAACGACAACCGCCGGCTAAAAAGGTCGGCGACGATGCCGGTCGGTATTTCAAAAAGAAAAACCGCCGCCTCCAATGCTGTTCCCAGGAGCACAAGCTGCAGTGGATCCAGCCCGGCGGCCTCGTAACGATAGACCGCGCTGGTTGTGAAGGCCACGGAGAAGGCAAAGGATGTGGCGGCCGTGAGAATTAAGTATATTGGATAGGCTTTGAGTCGTGTCATAGGCATAAATAAAACCGGCGGCCCGTACCGCTTAATGACGATTCGGGCCGCCGTGGCGACTGGCTATGTCGTGCTGAGATCGCGCCCAGCGCGAATTTCCTTTTCGTAAGCATCGGCCTGCTTAACAACCACCATACCGGCCCTTTCGTACAGTCTCGTAGCGCCGGTCAGGCTTGAGGAGTCGACCCCAAGCCCGACGCGCTCCTTGCCTTCGCGATAAAATACGCCAAATGCATGCTGCAGCAGCGCCAGACCGAGTCCCTGCCTGCGCCAGCGGCGCCGCACGCCGAGGACATTAACCCAGCCCGCACCCGGATATTCGGTACGTGAACGCGAGCAGAGACAAATGCCGGCGATTTCATCTCCATCCATCGCCAGAAACCACAGTCGAGGATCGAAATCATGCTGGCTGTCGATCCTTTCCTGGAATTTTTCCAACTGCCGTTCCTCGGGCTGCGGGACGTAGCCCCAATGATCCTGGAACGCCTCTTCGTCGGCGCGCACGATCGCCAGCAAATCATCCGTTTCGGCATAGGTTGAAAGCGTAATGCCTGACGGCCAGACCGGTTCAGGAGGCGGGCCGTCCAGGTCAATCATCATATTCCAGAAGCGGCGCACAAACTTCATATTGAGGTCCTCAAACAGCTCTTTAGACGGGGTATGCGTGCTCACGGCTGCAGACCGGAATACGATCCTTGCGTCTTCCGGAACGCGCTGCAAAGTCTCCTGAAGGCGCGCTTCCGCCCAATTCATCATCTCCGTGCCTACTCCGTGCCCCTCGTACACGGGATCGACGCGCGCCCACACAAAGTTCTGCACCGGTACAGCATCGGTGTCCCACACCTCGATGTAACCAATAATGTTTCCATCGCTGCATTCAGCCACCCGGGTAGCGGAGGCCAGTTTGAACGACGGCGACTTCCAATCGCCGACTATTTCCTCGGCAACGACTAATTTGCGACCCTCTTGATCGAGCCCCGATCGGTTGATCAAGCTGACAACTGCATCAAGATCATCCATTTGCGCGGGGCGCAGGCTGAATTCAATGTTTTCAATCTGTGTCATTTCTTGTGTTAATGCCATGTTGTTCTCCAAAAATACCTGGCGCCGGCTGCCGGAAAGCTGTCCAGCGCCAGGCTCAAGTGGTCCCAAACCTTGCTACGAAAGTCTGCTTTTTCCAGACCTGCCGTTAGTTGAGCACAATGGACCGATGACGCAGGCGATAATCAGGCCGTTGATGAGCGCCATTCCATATATCATGGGAGGTAAAAGGGATCCATTGCTATAGTTGCCGGGCAGAACGATAATTGATGCGATGGCCACACTCATCAGCGGTGTTACCATCATTCGTTCGCGGCTCGTCAGCAGACAGCTCGCCATGACGCCGGCAGCGCCGGCTACCATGCTGCCGGCGATCGCTGACACGACCAGCGGCAGGGGTAGGGTGGATGCGCCGGCTGATCTTATGCCGTAATAGGCGACCAGTAAGGAAAGCGTTCCTACTATCAAGCCAACGATTGTTCCCAAAACGACTGCTGTTCGAGACCTCATGATATTGCCTCCTGCTGTAAGGGAACTGCCGGGCCAAGATGATCGCCTCGGCCGTTCTCCCTTACTTTGGTACTTTCAATAATTCCTTTTCTATTTCTGCTTTTTCGAGATTCCTTAAACCGCTCACGCCGGTGAACCACTTGCCGTCGCTGGCAGTTACCCGGCGGTCCTTCGTACTGTCTTTAAAAGGTCTGAATGTTATGTCATTCATCTTAGTTCTTGTATCTCCTTGTCCTGGTATTCTGCGCCAACATCTGCTTTTCGATCACTCGTTTTTCCCGGCGGTCTCCGGTACCTGGACACCGAGGTATGCCAGTTCTGCGGCCAGATCAAGCCCGGGCCGGAAATGTATGGCCGACATCCCAAGCGCCTGTGCCGCCGTAACATTGTGTTGAAAATCGTCGATAAACAGGCTTTCCTGCGCTTCGCGATCCAGGTCCGCTAATGCTCTTTCGTAGATAACCGGCGATGGTTTCATGATTCCTAAATCCGCAGAGCCGATAATGACATCAAAGGCGTCAGCGATGCCAAGTTTCCTGGCCAGACTATCGCGCAGGGCATCTGTGGCATTACTGATCACGGCCGTCTGGTAGCGCGGGCGAAGGGAGCGAATCAGCGCCACCAGGTCTTCATCCAGCACATCACCGGCCCAAAAATCCTGCCTGAATGCTTCCAACCGCTGGCCGAGTTCCAGCCGCTGACCTATCCACTGCCATAATTCCTCATCACTGATCTCGCCTCGTTGTGCTTTTTGTCCCATCTCACTATTAAAAACGATTTCTTCCGCTTCTCCGTGCTCGAGCCCAAGTTCCGCTTCCCAGCGGCGCCGGTAAGAATGATCCTCTGTGCGAAGCAAAACTCCGCCTACATCAAAGATAATCGCCTTAATCATGAACAAACCTCATACTTTCTGGAAAAACGACAAACAAAAAAGGACGTGGGATTTGCCCACGTCCTTTGATTGCCAAGGAACTGCCGGAAGACAGAAACAAAAAAGGCCGCAGGCATCTCTATGCGCTGCGGCCTCGAATTGGTTATGTTAACCTATCAACCTGCAGACGCACTCCGAGAATGGAAAGTGGCATCACCACTGATTGCAAAGATGTTCTGTAGATACATTTTGGACATCTATCCGTCTCCATTCAAACTAAAAGTCGCAAAGTGCGCTGCGGATTAGCTTAGCATAGCTTGGAAAAGGTGTCAATAGTCAATTTGTCGGATTATCTGACCTAGAGTTCTACTCTTTCATTTCCAGCGGGTCAGGATTGTTTCGCGTTCAAATAGCTGCACGGTGATCATCACTAAAATGACGTCTAACACGGCCACGACGATGCCCATGATGAGTATTATTTGGGTATTTATCAGGATCAGCCCGATAGACTGCCCGATGACAAGCAGTATCAGAGGCATAATGATAAGCGCGGAAAGCTGCTCGGCGACGCGAGGATCGCTCACGCGGGCAGAAACCATCAGACTGAAACAGACCGCCAGAAGCGCCAGGAGCGGCCCGACGATGAATATCGCCAGCAGCCACATCGGGTCCATTAACTGAGCGAATACGACATCGTCGACCATCAGACGCGCGCCGATTAAGAATATGATGTAGCTGATCCACGTGGCCAGAATCGCCGGGGCCATTGCCGCGATTGCTTTGCCAGACAACAGCTGTAAGGTCGTGATCGGCGTCGCCAGAAGCGGTTCAAGACTGTGCGTCGTTTTCTCGCCAACGACGCTGTAGGCGGCGATGGTTACCGGAATAGCGACCGGTAGAATCATGAACATGAACATAAATAGGGATAGCGTGTAAACCTCAAGACACTCCATTTCAGATAGGCCGGCGCAGGTTTCGCTGAATATTTCCAGGAACTGGTCTCCTCCTGTGTTAAAGCTGTTCATGTCTTCGGGAAACCTTTCGTAGAGCCAGAGCATGAAGACCGGAAGGACAGCCATGAACAAGGGAAGGAATGCCGTGATGGAAAGCACCAGCCGGTTCTTAAAGACCTCAGCCCACTCTTTATCGATGATAGTCTTGACTTTATCCATCAGCTTTGAATTTCCCGTCCAGCTTCACCGTCGATAAGGCGTAAATAGACTTCTTCCAGGGAATGTTCCTGTTCGACAACAAATTGAACCGCCGCTCCCGCTTCCACGAGCCGCCGGATGACCAGGGGGTTGACCTGCTCCGGCTCGTCAGTCGTATACGACAAATTGTTTTCAGCCACCTCAATCTCACGTAAATTGGCGATGGATGAAAACAGACGGCCGTAATCTTTGAGCGGTTTGACAAGCTGGATGGTCACGCGACGGCCGTAAATCTGGCGTCTTAAGTTTGCGGGGGTGTCCAGCACGCGCAGGCTCTGCTTGAAAACGGCCACGCGATCGCAAAGACGGTCCGCTTCATCGAGATTATGCGTGCACAAGAATATGGTTCGCCCTTCGCCTTTGAGCTCGGCTATGAAGTCGCGGATCAGGCGCGCGGCCTGCGGATCAAGACCCGCGGTCGGCTCATCAAGGAACAAGACTTCAGGTTCGTGCAGCAGCGCACGCGCGATGGCCAGCTTCTGGCGCATGCCTTTGCTGAATGTACCCGCAGGATCATCCTTGCGCTCCCACAAATCAAGCATGTGCAGGTATTTATCTACCTGGCGATCTACCTGCTCAACCTCGTAGAGCCTGGCGTAAATGGTCAGATTTTGCCACGCGGAAAGGCGATCGTAATGTCCTGGTGTTTCGGTCAGCAGGCCAACATTGCGCCGGATCTCCTGGTCATCACGCCCGACTTGATAACCGGAGACAATCGCTTCGCCGGCCGTGGGCTCAATCAGGCAGGTCAACATGCGAACTGTAGTGGTTTTTCCCGCGCCGTTCGGCCCCAGGAAGCCGAATATTTCACCCGATTCGATATCCAGTTCCAGTTGGTCGACGGCCTTGAGCTCGCCAAACTGCTTGCTTAATCCTCTGGTCGTTATCATGATAAGGAGGATCATAATGAGAAATTACGCGGTGAACAAGCTGAAGTTGCGAAATGGAACATGGCCGGACCGCTGACCAGTCCACGAAACAATCTGCAGGATATCTTCGTGATTCGCCGTTCTATGGCTTATAATTAACCTTCGTGCCTGGAGCCGAGCACCGGGCCACGATTGCCTTCTAAGCAAACTCCCACAGACTTTCAATAGGTGAGTGTATGATGGACGAACGAACCAACCAGCCTATTACCAGCGATGAGATTGAGGTCCTGCTTGAGTCAGGTCGTCTTGAAGAGATTCGCGCTATATTAAACGATATCCATCCGGCTGATATCGCCGATATTCTGGACCAGCTCGCACCGGATGAAGCGGTAGAAATATTCCAGCTTCTGTCAGTTCAAACGGCCAGCGAGGTCCTCGATGAGACTGGAAGCCTTGTACGCCAGGAACTCCTGGAGCAGGTGGATGAAGAAATCCTGGCCGATCTGCTCGATGTGCTGCCGATGGATGATGCGGCAGAGTTTCTGGAGGATCTTCCCGACTCCAAATCTGATCGCCTGCTCGAACTCATGGAGGATTCAGAGGCCGATGAAGTTCGCGAGCTGCTCGCCTATGAAGATGAGACTGCCGGTCGTCTCATGTCCCGCGATGTCGCGGCCATTCGGCGTCATTGGACTGTCAGCGAGACACAGGATTACCTGCGCTCGCTCGAAGAGCCGGAGACGCTGGCATATTTGTACGTCGTCGATCGCAACGACCGGTTGATCGGCGTGGTGCCCCTGCGCAGATTTGTCCTGGCGAAACCGAACGCGCTCATCGATACGATTATGATTCCAGAAGTTGTCTCCGTTCCCGTGGATATCGACCAGGAGGAACTCGCCGAAATGGTGTCTCGTTACGATTATGTGGCCATGCCCGTTGTAGACAGGCATGATCGCCTCCTGGGTGTTGTCACCGTCGACGATGTCCTCGACGTTTTTGAAGAAGAGGTCACCGAAGATATCCAGAGGCTTGGCGGTTCTCAGCCGTTGGAGCAGCCTTATTTCGCGGCCTCAGTAGCCAGGGTATTCAGCAAGCGTGTCGGCTGGCTCTTGCTGCTGTTCCTGGCTGGAACCTTGACCGGAGCAGTTACAAAGCTGTACCAGGATCAACTGGAGGCGGCGATTGCCCTGACGCTCTTCGTGCCGCTGATCATTGGCACGGGTGGTAACTCCGGTTCGCAAACCGTCGCTACCATCATTCGCGCCATCACGCTGGATGAAGTACACATCGGCAACCTCTTCCCGGCGCTGCGGCGGGAAGTGTCGGTGGGCCTGCTGCTGGGTGTGGTAATGGGCGCTGTGGGGCTTCTTGTTGCCTTCTTCGGCACGGGTGATTGGCGTATTGCTGAAGTGGTGGCTCTGACTCTGCCTCTGGTCGTTCTGTGGTCTGTTTCGGTTGCCACGGTCGTTCCAACGGTAGCGGAACGTTTCAAAATTGATCCTACCGTCATCAGCGGGCCGATGATTTCTACCATTGTGGATGCAACGGGTCTGCTGATTTATTATCAACTGGCAACGGTTTTGCTTGGCATTTAGGAGGAACAGATGGTGGCCATTCCAAATGAGCTCATTGAGTTACTCTCCGAAGCAAATCATGTCGCGGTGTTGACGGGCGCCGGAATTTCGGCCGAAAGTGGCGTGCCGACCTTTCGTGAAGCGCAAACAGGACTTTGGTCAAGATATGATCCCGAGCAGTTGGCGACACCCGAGGCGTTTGCAAATAATCCCAGGTTGGTTTGGGAATGGTACGATTGGCGCCGTCAGCTCGTCTCCAGTGTGGAGCCCAACACGGCACATTATGCGCTGGCGGAGATGGCGGCGCGCGTGCCCAAATTTACCTTGATCACGCAGAATGTGGATGGGCTGCACCAACGTGCCGGCAGCGATGGTGTGATTGAACTGCACGGCAATATCGTCCGTACGAAATGTTTTGATTGTGGTCGCATTGCCTATAATGTACAGGAACTGCAGGAAACCTCAGGACAGGTGCCGCCGCGCTGCGAGTATTGTGCTGGACTGCTGAGGCCGGACGTCGTCTGGTTTGGGGAAACGCTTCCGGCTGATGCGCTCAATCGAGCATATGATGCTTCGCGAAACTGCGATCTCTTTTTCTCCATCGGGACGTCCGGTCTGGTCTATCCGGCAGCTTCACTTCCGGCGCAGGCGCTGTCTCAGAATATCCCCACCGTTGAGGTGAATCCGCAGAGCACGCCATTGAGCGGCGCAATGACCTTCATCCTGGCTGGGCCTGCCGGCGAACTGCTTCCCCAATTGGTCGCCTTGGCCTGGCCCCACTCATCACAAGAAACAGAATAGCTGGAACGCTGCGACAGTTCCATAACAATCGCCATATCAGGAAAATTGAGGCAGTGCAGCGCTAGTCTATGAAGATAGGGAAGAAGTAGTTGTAGGTGTAATTCGCCGCCTTGTCTATCTCACAGTTATCGCATACGAGCGCGAAATCCTGGTCGGTATTGTCGCCGGAGCCGGGAACGCCGTCCCCGGCGATGTTAGCGGCCGTTACCTTGATTTCAAAGGGTGCGCTTTCGCCGGCGGGCAGAAAGACCGCTTCAATTGTGTTTGCCTCGTCGGTTGAGCCTCCGGGATGGCTCCACTGCCCATCCATCTCATTGCCCAGGTAGACCCGTTCATTCAGGGTAACCGCGAGATCGAGGTCATTGACGCGCGGGTCTTCTACCCAGACTGCTCCCGGATAGTCAGTGAAAGCCATAACAATGCGCACCGGCAGCGTGCTGTCTTTGGAACGCACCGACAGTTTCCAGAACTCGCCGGATTCATCAAAGGTTGGCGCATCCCCTTGCTCGAAGATGACGCGTGACTGGTTTCCGAAGGCTCTGTTCATATCGGGCAGCCCAAAGCCCTGGCTGTTGCTGGGCAGATCATCGCCGGCGCCAGTCCCCTGCAAATACCTGGCGCTCGCCGCCAGGAAGGCTCTGAACAACGCCGGACTGGGGTCTTTCATGCCTTTGTTTTCCGCCAGCCAGAAGGAAGCGAGCGAGGCGATGCCGGCGACGGCGGGCACGGCGTGACTGGTGCCCGTAGAGGCAGTGAATATTGTCTGGCCGTCGGGAAAGAAGTCGTCGCAGATGGCGGAGCCATTATAGGCCGCCGATGTGCTTGCTGTGCCTGTAATGTGGGTGCCCGGGGCGACGAAATCTGGCTTTATTCGGCCGCCTGGCGCAGGGCCCCGGCTGGAATAACCGGCGATATCTTGCAAATTGTCCGCGTCCCCTGATCCATAGCCACAAGAATCGGTCCAGAACGGCCGTACATTTTCTGAAGCGCCCACAGCGACCACATTTTTGCCGTTACCGGGCGAGCCGACCGAATCAGGGCTGCCCACATTTCCCGCAGAAAACAAGATGAACAGTTCCTGGTTCCCAGGCGTCTCCGAGTCCGCATCGCGCACGGCCGTATCGTATGCCTGAGCATCCGGCGTGTACTGGCTTGTACAGTTAATGGAGGTGCAGCCCCAGGAGTTGTTTATGATTCGCGCGCCTGCGCGATAGCTTTGCTGCAGCATTACCAGGTAGGAAGAACTGCAGTTCATGATATTGAAATAAGGGCCTTCAAATACACGCGTTCCGGCCAGACGGCCGAATGGGTTCACGCCCATCCCGCGCTGGTACCCGTTTTCATCCCGGTAAGGCGTGCCCTCGCGATCGTCATACCCGGCAGCGATACTGGCATTCAGATGGCCATGGCCATCCGGCCCGGAGGGATCATTTGCTTCGGTGCAGTCGTTAAGATAGGCGATGCGACTGCTCGCTTTCTGATCGCCCTGGAGACGCATGGTACTGTCCCCGGCGGCCAAGGAGGCGACGCCTGTTCCAATACCGTCGTCAGTGATATCTATGATCGGATAATCCTGCGGATCGTCGCTAAAGCCCTGGGCGATCAACCAATCCAAGTAGCCGGGTCCGTTGGGTTCAGTTTCCGTTTTGCTCAAATTGCCGGCCAGGATCTGGCCCTGCTTTTCGTCCATCATTTTCGGCGGCTCGTATGCGCCCACCCAGACAACATCGGGAAGATTGGCGATCGTGCCAATCTGCGATACAGGAACGACTGCGCGAATATTCTGGTAATTCAAAATGGGTTCCCAGGGAGTGAGAAGTTCAATCGCGATCTCCTGCAGGCGCTTCTCTGTCGAAAAACGGCCGTTGTGGCGCAGCATCTGAATGGTAACCATGACCGTTTTGTCTTTGTCGTCTGCCTGGCTCCGGACCCGGCGCAGGGCTGCGTCGGGTTTCAGGTCGGCCGAATAAGGGGCGCTGTAAACGAGAAAGTCACCTCTAGAGGCCATCCTGTTTAGCTGGCCGCGCGCGGATTGGCCGGCCCAAACGAGAAAGCCATAATTGGCCACGTAATGAACCAGTTCCGCTCCTGTCGCTTCAACCGCCGCAAGCCACTCGTCCTGGATTGGTCCGGAGAACTGGATAAGGTGCAGTGCCATGCCGTCTGCGGTTGTGAGTGCCGGCAACGCGGCAGAAGGATCGCCAGCGGAAAGCGTTCTGGCAGACAGAAGCAGCGGGGGCTTACCCGTAGACGATGATGGTGAATCGGCAGCCAGACCGCTGACCAGGATGTTCGGCAAAACAGCCGCCAGACAAAAGAAAATAGTTGGCAAAAAGTGCTTTCTAATCGGTTTCATCGCGATAAATCGATGCAATTTGCGGGGTGGTCCCGTTCGGCGTATTATGGCGCACAATATCAGACTTAACAATGGAAAGGTATACGATGGGCGATGCTGAAGAGCCAGTTTTGAACCCCGATCTGATTGAGTTACTGCGCTGCCCGGTTGCAGTACGCGATAAATCGTTGGGTGAGGACCCGGGGCGCCTTGTACTGGTGCACAATTGCTGGTTGGTTTGTGAAGATTCGGGCATGAAATACCCGATTCGCGATGGTATTCCGGTCATGTTGATCGAAGAAGGGAAGAAGTGGAAGGAAACGGCCGTGGAAGATCTGCCGGTTCCCCCTCCTGCGAAATGAACGAGGTTCTACAACCCGAGGACGTTCTCGTCGCTGCCACTCGCATAGAGGGCGTCGCCAACCACACGCCGATTATGACCTCACGCCAGTTGAATGAGCGCTGTGGCTGCCACATCTATCTGAAGTGCGAGAATTTTCAACGTGTCGGCGCTTTCAAGTTCAGGGGCGCCTACCACGCACTCAGCCGCCTTGGCCCGCAGGAAAGAGCAGCTGGTGTGATCACGCATTCCAGCGGCAATCATGCGCAGGGCGTCGCTCTGGCGGCCAGGCTGCTGGGCATCAAGGCTGTAGTTGTCATGCCCGAAGATGCCCCGACGGTCAAACGCCAGGCAACGGAAGGGTATGGGGCGACCATTATCCCCTGCCAGGCAATCGATCGCGAACGGGTTACGGCCGGCTTAATCGAACAGCACGGCTATACCTTAATTCACCCCTATAACAACAATGACATCATCCTCGGTCAGGGAACGGCGGCGGCTGAATTGTTTGATGAAGTCGGACCGCTGGACCTCTTGCTGACGCCTGTAGGCGGAGGTGGTTTACTGAGCGGTAGTTCACTGGCCGCGGCCGCGCTGTCGCCCGGCTGTCGCGTGATCGGTGTCGAGCCGGAAATAGCCGCCGACGCCAACCAATCCTGGCGTGAAAACCGCATCGTAACTCTTGACCATGTGCCGCAAACTATCGCCGACGGCCTGCGGACGCGTTTTATCGGTGAGCGGAACCTGGCCGTTATGCATCGTTATGTGCACGACATGCTCACCGTGTCTGAGCAGGAAATCCGGGATGCACTGCAGTTTATCTGGAGTTATTTGAAGATCATCGTCGAACCAAGTTCGGCCGTGGCCCTGGCGCCCCTTCTTTCCGGCCGTTTTACGGCGGAAAATAAACGTGTAGGTATCGTTATCAGCGGCGGCAATGTGTCGCTGCCGTTTGACAGGCTCTTTGGCAGCGAGGAAGCTCATCAGAGCGTGGAACCCGATTCATCGGCGAAGCCTGCGCCGTCGAGAACGAGGAACAAACGGCCACGCGTGCTGGTAACAGATGAGCAGTTCGATCCCGCCGCCCTGGCAATCCTGGAACGCGTTGCCGAAGTGGAGACCCGATTTGATGATTGGGAAACCACCTTCGAGACCATTACGGATGAATACCAGGCGCTTATCGTAGGCCCTGAACAACAGGTCAGTGCGCCCTTGATCGAGAACGGCTACGAACTGCTGGCTATCGGCACACCGACCACGCGCCCTGACAATCTGAATGTGAGTACGGCGCGCACCTTCGGCATCGAAGTGTGTTTTGTGCCGGACGGCAATGCTGTGATCATCGCCGAGCATACAATCGCGCGCATGCTGCTGCTCGAAAATAAGTTCGGTTTAAGTGGCCTGGCCGGCAAGACGTTGGGCATCGTCGGTTTCGGCCGCATTGGCGTCCAGGTGGCGCAGCGCGCGACGGCGTTCGGCATGAAGGTGCTGGTCAACCAGCCGAGGCTCACCCCGGAGCTGGCCGTAACCAGCAATGTCGAAGCGACCGACCTGGTAGCTCTGCTGCAAAGGTCCGATTTCGTCAGCCTGCACATACCTCTTAATCCGGCCACGAAGAACCTGATAGGGCGTGAAGAACTGGCCTTTATGAAGAGAACGGCATTTCTTGTCAATTCAGGGCATTCGGAACTGGTGGACGAAGCCGCCCTTTGTGACGCCCTTGAGAAGGGCGAAATAGCCGGCGCGGCGCTCTCCGAGCTTCCTGATTTCGTTGAATTACGCACCTCGATAGGCACGGCCGTACGCGATCACAAAAACGTTCTCCTGTCGCCTCATATCACAACTATCATCGACCAGCAGCGGCCGAAGCTCTGCATCTCGGTTGCCGAACAGATCGTCAATCTCTTGAAGAGAGCGGCATCGAATAGGGCGCTGCCCCTGGAATTGATCCCGGTTGAACAACTAACGCCGCACGAAGAAGTAGACGACAGACGCGTTCAGCGGCTCACGGCACGGTTTGAAAGTGACAGGTGGCTTGTCAATCCACCGATCACCATCCGCTGGAAAGGCAGATACATCATTCTTGACGGCGCGACGCGCTACGCGGCGTTGAAGCGCCTGGGCTATCGCTATCTTGTCGTTCAGGTTGTCGAACCGAACGGGACGGAATTTCAACTGCATACCTGGTTCCACGCGATCCTTCATCCGGAGAAGCCGCTCGACGATCTCTTTAATCGTCTGAGCCAGATTGAAGGGTTGGGGCTGTTTCCCCTCGACAACAAAGATATCCAGAAGGCGTTGAGCCATCCGCGCACATTGTGTTATTTTCTCGATGTGAACGGCCGTGCCACGCTGGCACAGAGCGACGAGGGTATCAGCAAGTTGGAACTGATGAAGGAAGTGGTACACGCCTACTCGGCCTGGGGTATGGTAGAGCGCACGCTGCTGACTGACATAGACCGCCTGCTGGCACAGTTCCCACAGATGCGAACGGTCGCTATTTTCCCGCAGTTCGTGCCTGATGATGTGTTCGATGCAGCCAGGGACGGCGGCTTGCTGCCTGCCGGCCTGTCACGCTTTATTATTCCCGGTAGAATCCTGCGCCTGAATGCCGATTTGAAGCGTCTTAAGCGCGACGAATCTCTGGACGAAAAACATGCCTGGTTTGACGAATTCCTATCTGAAAAAATGAGGCAGAGCAGGCTGCGATTTTATGAGGAGCCCGTCGTCCTGTTGGACGAGTAGTTTTCGCAATAAAAGTATTAGAAACCGCCCGCAGACTTGCGCACAAAACGCCAGCAACTATAATTGTTCGGCTTGGCTAGTTGTTGCCAGGTCTCCCAATTCAATAGGGAAAAATTAACATCTTACACACACCTGGACTGACCGAGATGTGCTTGCTTAGCAGCGTGAAGTGGTTCAATTAGTGAGCCGCGCCGCGGGGCAAACGGCCGTGCGAGTCCTCAGTCAGGTTGAACGGTGTGGAAGTTGAAAACAAACAAAGGAGAATAACCCCATGGCCGTAGTTTCAATGAAGTCACTACTGGAAACCGGTGTCCATTTTGGGCACAGGACACGTCGTTGGAATCCGAAGATGAAACCATACATCTTCACGGAGCGCAACGGCATTCACATCCTCGATCTGCAGCAAACAATTGTGCTGATTGAGGAAGCATATGATGTCATCCGTGACACTGTTGCCGAGGGCGGCGATGTCCTGTTTGTGGGCACGAAGCGCCAGGCTCAGGATACGATCGCGCGAGAGGCATCGCGCGCCGGACAACCCTATGTCAATGTGCGCTGGTTGGGCGGCACGCTGACGAACTGGCAGACGATTCGCCAGCGTATTGATTACCTGGACAAGCTGGAAGAGCGCCGTGAAGCCGGCGATTTTGACAAGCTTAAGAAGACAGAGCGCCTGCGCATCGATCGTGAGATCGAAAAGTTGAATTTGCGTCTGGGCGGTATTCGTAAAATGCGTACGCTGCCGGAACTACTTTTCGTCATCGACGTGAACAACGAAGAAACGGCCGTGCACGAGGCCAACATTTTGGGCATTCCGACCATTGGCGTCGTCGACACGAATTCCGATCCCGATGATATTGACTACATCATCCCGTCTAATGACGATGCGATTCGCGCTATCAAACTCATCTCGAGCAAGATGGCGGATGCCGCCCTGGAAGGGCGGGCAATGCGCGAAGAGTCCACCGATGAAGCGATAGCTGATTTCGATTCTTACGAATACGCTGAATTCGATGGTATGGGCAATGTCGAGGATGAAGTCCTGCTCGGTGAGTCCACTCTGGCTAAGCTGCGCGAACAGGCCGAGGATGAGGAAGTGGAAGAAGTCGCCGAGGAAATCGAAGACGAGATCGTTGCCCAGATGGTGCAGGAAATCGAGGAAGAGGAATAACGAGAACAGCCCGGTCATTGGAACCGGTTGTTTACAGGAGCGAATGTAAAAACAATGGAAATCACAACTGAAATGGTGAAAGAACTGCGCCAGGTAACCGGTGCAGGTGTATTAGAGGCCAAGAAGACCCTTGAGGCCTCGGCGGGAGACTTTGATAAGGCAGTACAGATTTTGCGTGAAAAGGGCGCCGATCGCGCTGCGAAGCGTGCTGATCGTGATGCCAATGAAGGCATCATTGAAGTCTACAGCCATCCTGGAAACCGTGTCGGCGTTTTGCTGGAGCTGAACTGCGAGACGGATTTTGTCGCCCGCAACGAACAGTTCACGGATCTCGCCCACAATCTGGTACTACAGATCGCGGCCATGAGCCCGAAATACATCTCTATTGAAAATGTATCCGATGAGGATATGGAGACCGAGCTTTCTGTCCTGCGGGCGCAGGCCCAGGCTGAGGGTAAGCCGGAAAACATAGTAGAAAAGATCGTGATCGGCCGAATGAACAAATACTACGAAGAAGTTTGCCTGCTTGAGCAGCCCTATATTCGCGACGAATCATTCAAGATTAAAGATTTGATTTCGGAAGCAGTGCGCACAACGGGTGAAAACATTCAAGTGCGGCGATTCGAGCGTTATGAATTAGGCGAGGCCCTGTAGCCCCATTCAACTAGATGACCATAAGGGCGTTCGTAAGAACGCCCTTATTTGCAGTAGTCGGACAGCGACTAATTGTTTCAGATTCTTTCATACCCGAATCAAGGAAGCGAGAGCATATCATGGGAGAAATTCGCTATAACCGTATTCTGCTGAAGATGGGTGGGGAAGCTCTGTGCGGCCCCGATGGTTTTGGCATCGATCCCACGCGTGCAGCAGAGGTTGCAGAGATTGTTAAGGACGTCTATGATTTAGGCGTAGAGGTCGCCATTGTTATTGGCGCCGGCAATCTTTGGCGAGGAAGCGTCGGAACCAGCCAGGGCATGGCTCGATCAACCGCAGATCACATGGGCATGATCGCTACTGTAATGAATGCGCTGGCGCTGCAGGATGCCATTCAAAGAGCCGGCATAGTGACCAGGGTTCAGACGGCCCTCGAAATGCGAACAGTTGCCGAACCCTATATACGTTTGAGGGCGATTCGCCATCTTGAAAAAGGTCGCGTGGTAATCATTGCCGGTGGGACCGGTAATCCCTACTTCACAACTGATTCCGCCGGGGCCTTAAGGGCCATGGAGTTGGATGCAGAGGTCTTGATTAAAGCGACGAAAGTGGATGCGATCTACGACGACGATCCGATGAGCAATCCCGATGCGCAACGCTACGATACCTTAACTTATTTAGAGTTTCTGAACATGCAACTGCGCGTGATGGACACAACGGCTGTATCTCTTTGTATGGAGAATAACATGCCGATCGTTGTGCTTAATTTCTGGCAGGAAGATAGTGTAAAGCGCCTGGTTCAGGGTGAGAGCGTAGGGACAACGATATCTGCCTAGGCGGTTTACAGCTGGAGTAGTTCTGATGATTCGCGATTTGATGAGAGAAACTAAGAGCCGAATGGATGGCGCGTTGAGTTCCCTGACCGGAGACCTGGCGGCATACCGCACAGGGAGAGCGAATCCTCACCTGGTAGACAAGATTGTGGTTGAGTATTACGGTGCTGATGTGCCTCTGAATCAGATGGCGGTCATTTCCGTGCCGGAAGCGCAACAAATCGCAATCAGGCCTTATGATGCGGGAGCGGTTTCGGCCATCGAGCGCGCCATTTTGAAGTCCGACCTGGGAATCATGCCCAACAACGATGGCAAGATCATTCGCCTCAATATTCCACGTCTGACAGAGGAGCGACGGCGTGATCTCAGCCGCCTGGTGAGCCGGCGCGTGGAAGAGGCTAAAGTAGCCGTGCGTAACGTACGCCGAGATGCGCTCAACGATCTGCGCGATTTTGAGAAAGAGAAAATGATCACGGAAGATGATCTGCACCGCGGAATCGATGATTTAAATGATCTGACGGACGATTATGTCAAGCAGATCGATGAGATCGGCAGTCAAAAAGAAGCTGAAATCATGGAAGTATAGGTTGGCGGATGTTGGGCCCGCAGGAAAAAGTTTTCGACCTTTCTTCATTAACAGTCCCCACGCATGTGGCGATCATAATGGATGGCAACGGCCGTTGGGCGCGCAGCCGTGGTTTGCCGCGCCAAGCAGGCCACCGCGCCGGCGCTGAGAACCTGCGGCGTATCGTGCGCGCCTGCGTTGAATTCGGGGTTAAGATCCTGACCATCTATGCTTTTTCAACAGAAAATTGGGGCAGACCGGAAAGTGAAATTCGCGGTCTCATGCGCATCTTCGCGCGCGTCCTTGATCAGGAGCTCGACGAGCTAAACAGGCAGGGGGTTTGTCTGCATCATCTAGGCGACTTGAGCGGGATCAATCCAACACTGCAAAAGAAAGTCCAGAACGCTCTTGAAGTCACCAAGAACAACGATCGCCTCATATTAAATGTCGCCTTTAATTACGGGGGGCGGGCTGAAATAATCCATGCTGTCCAGCAAATGCTGGCCGATGGCATAAAGCCTGAGGAATTGAACGATGAACTGTTCAGCTCTTACTTGTTCACGGCCGGACTGCCCGATCCTGATCTCGTGATTCGCACAAGCGGCGAGCTTCGAATCAGTAATTTT
>JBJYWZ010000408.1:0-2780 GCA_046259725.1 Promineifilaceae bacterium (SeqCode)
CCGCTGCCTGGTTGGGCGAAAGAGAGAAGCAGGGGCTGCGCAGCTACCTGCGCGTCGCCCCGCCGCCCAGGCTGCCGGGCCGCCTGGACATGAACGATATCACCATCGAAGCCCTGGTGGCCGCCGTGCAGGCCGCGCTGGCCCGCGAGGCCACAATGGAGGACAGCGTCTCTGTCGCTCGCCCGCGCATGCTAACGATCCAGGACCAGATTCGCCGCCTGCGCCGCTTCGTGAACGGCGGCTCGTCCCTGACCTTTGACCAGCTTCTGTCAGAAAAGGCCACGCGCGCCGAGATCGCTGTTTCGCTGCTGGCGGTCCTTGAGCTGATTAAGCGGCGCGAGGTGAAGGCCGTCCAGGAGGCACTCTTCGGCACGATTGCCATTGTCGGCGTCACGCCCGCGGAGGCCGCTGAGCAAGCGCCCGTTGTCGATGAGTTATTGGAGTTTGACGACTTCTAGGAAGTCCGTTACCACCATTCCTGCGTACGGCCGTAACGCAGCAGCACGTAGGCCGCTCCACCCAGGAGGATAACCGGCAACAGATAGCGGACCACGATCCCGCCGCCAAAGCGCAGCAAGATCGCGCCGGCGATAATGGCCAGCAAGATCCACAAATTCTTGGAGAGCTTGTTGGCCCAATCGGTGAGGTTACCCACGTCAAAGCCGGGTTCAGGAGTGCGGCGGCGCGCCGCCGCCTTGCAGTACGGGCCGTCACCGACGCGTAAAACCTCGCCGTCGAGGGACCACTGGCAGCCGCAGGTGCGGCATTGGAAGCAGACGTAATCAGGCCGGCCCGTCTCGTGGTCGGTGCGCTCGTAGATTTCTCCCCCACAGTGTTCGCAGTCAAAGCCGCTGTCTTTCCAGGTTGTCTTGGTTTCGATCATGGGTTATCAATACGGCGATGAAACGCGGGACACAGAGAACCCGGCGAAGGGACAGAGATCATAGATATCGCCACCAAAAACTCTGTGTTCTTTGTGTCTCCTCCGTGCTCTTTCTGCGTCCTATTCATTCTTATAATCACACTGCCAGCCTACCCGGATTTTAGCACGGCGGCGGGAGCAATGCGGCGCTTTTCAGGGATTGTAAATATTCGGCCGTCTGCGCGAGCGGCTAACGCAGCGCTTCGGCAATAGCCCGGATATGATCGGCCGTGCTTCCGCAGCAGGCGCCGATGATGCGCGCGCCGTTTTCCCGCGCCTGAACCGCGTAGACGCCCATTTCCTGCGGGCCTGCGTCATAAATCGTACGGCCGCTTTCCAGCCTGGGCATGCCCGCGTTGGCTTTGGCCACAAGCACAACGGCCGGGTCGAGGGCGTGTATCTTTTCAATGACGCCCAGAACCTCGTCCGGGCCGTTTCCGCAGTTGCCGCCCAGGGCGATCACGCCCAGCGGTTTGAGCGTCTCCAGCGCCTGCTGCGGCGTCGTGCCCATCATTGTGCGCCCCTTGCGGTCGAAGCTCATGGTTGTGACTACGGGCAGATGCGGGGCGGCCTGGCGGCATCCGGCGACGGCGGCCTGGACTTCGTTGAGGTCAGACATTGTCTCGATCCACAACACGTCAACGCCGCCCGCGGCCAGAGCCGCCGCCTGTTCAGCAAACAGTTCGCGGCCGGAGTCTGCATCCAGCGGGCCAAAAGGGGCGAACATCTCCCCGCTGGGGCCGATAGAGCCGCCAACGGCCACGGGGTGCGGCGCGGCGTCGGCCACGCTGCGCGCATTCTCCGCCGCCGCCTGGTTCAGCTCGCTCGTGCGCTCGTGCAGACCGTTGCGGCCCAAAGTCGCGCGGCTGCCGCCGAAGGAATTGCTGAGGATGATCTGCGAACCGGCCTCCACGTAGCTGCGGTGTACGTCGCGCACCGCCTCCGGGTTTTCAACATTCCACAGTTCCGGCGCCTGGCCGATGGGCATGCCCGCGGCCATCAACCGCGAGCCCATGGCCCCGTCGGCAATTACAATCTCGCTGCTCGCTAATAAATCCAACAACGTAGTTTTCATGCTGTCTGACTCCTGCCGTTTTTTGTATTGTTGCTGGTATCATGATACCCGAAGCCTTCCGGCTCTGGCAACAGCAGCATCGCGTGGAGCGCCGGCAGGATGTCTGCCCTTCGGAGATCTGCAAGGCTCACGTTGTTACGAAGGGATGCCACTGCCAGCCAAATTATACGCCAATGCTTTTCACTCTCTCACTGTCTACTGTATACTGTTTGCTGAAAGTAGTTTAATGAAAATAGTTCGCACAAACGTATGCGCAACAGGGATGCCGCCAGGATGGCGGCGCTACCAAAGCCAACTTCGAATGTGTTCAACTTTTTTTGCCGATTACTGATACTGTTTAGTGACAACTGGAGGTCCCCATGCTTGCACGAGAGATGTTAATCACCCTGTTCGAGTACAACCAGTGGGCAAACGGCCGTGTTCTGGACCAGGCCGAAAAGGTGACAGACGCGCAGTGGACGGCCGAACCTGATCCTGAAGGGCGCAGCCTGCAGGAAATCCTGGCCCATTATATAAGGACTGAGCGCGTCTGGCGCCTGCTCAGCGCGCACGGCATGATCCGCGATGGCGACCTGCCGGATATTGAGGAGCTCGGCACCGTCGAGGCGCTGCGCGAATTCAGCGAAGCAGAAGCGGAATTGATGCAGGTCCTGCTGCAAGATTGGAGCGACGATTCCTTCGACGAAGAGGTGATGGTCACGCGCTGGGACGGCAAGACTTATCCGATAGTGCGCTGGCAGATGCTGCAGCACCTGCTGCTGCACAGCATGCAGCACCGCAGCG
>JBJYWZ010000409.1:0-2536 GCA_046259725.1 Promineifilaceae bacterium (SeqCode)
TTCGGCAAATGTGCGCACCGCTGCCTGCATCATGGCCGTGCGTTTGGCGTCTTTTTTCTGCCGCGTTTTTTCGCTGCTCTGGTAGGGCATGGCTCTATTTTAGGCGACTTCGGCATTAGATGCGAGTTTAGGATGACGTAAAAGGCTCGGGCGTGATAGGATCGCGTCTGATGAAATCACGTCTGATGGAATCAGTAAAATGATTTCCCTGGAAATACAGGCTTCCGCCGCGGACCCGCTGTATAGGCAGGTATACAATCAACTGCGCAGGATGATCCTGGATGGGGACCTGGCGCCTAGTACAAGATTGCCCTCCAGCCGCGCACTGGCTGCGGACAACGGGATCGGCCGAATCACAGCCATCCAGGCCTACAAACAGCTTGAGGCGGAGGGATTTATTGAGAGCCGCCCCGGGGCGGGCACGTTTGTGGCGGATTCAATTCCCCTCGAACCGCTGCCGGCGGCAGCGGAAGCGTACAAACCCGGCCTCTCATCCTGGGGACGGCGGATCAGCAGCGCCTCGGGCCAATCACGCCGCGACAGGCAGCGCCTGGAGATCGACTTTGGTTTCGGCCGTTCTTTCCCTCACATCTTTCCTTATGACATCTGGCGTCGGCTGCTGGCGCGCTATCTGAGCACGGACGACGTGATGCTCTCGCGCTACGGCTCACCCGTCGGGTTTCTGCCGCTGCGCCAGGCGTTGGCAAACTACCTCGTCCGCCAGCGCGGCGTGTCATGTTCCCCGCGGCAGGTCGTCATCGTCAGCGGAGCGCAGCAGGGCCTGGACATCCTCGCCCGCCTTCTCTTCAGCGCCGGCGACGGCGTGGTCGTGGAGTCGCCGGGCTACAGCGACGCCTACCGTCTTTTCCGGGCGCATGGTATTCAGCTTTACCCGCTGAACGTTGACGAACATGGCCTGCCTGTTGGCGAACTTCCCCACCTCGATAGCATACGCGCGGCCTTTGTCACTCCGTCGCACCAATTTCCACGCGGCGGCAGCCTCCCATTGGAACGGCGCCTGAAACTGCTGGAGTGGGCCATACAGCAGAATGCCCTCGTCTTCGAAGATGATTATGACAGCGAGCTGCGCTATGACGGCCGTCCGCTCAGCGCGCTTCAGGGGCTGGACAACAGCGGCCATGTCGTCTATTTTGGCACCTTCTCCAAGGTGCTGTTTCCGGCGCTGCGTCTGGGCTATGTCGTTCTTCCTGAATCATTAATAGCTCCGTTTTCGCGGACGCTTTCGCTGGTCGATCGCGGAGCCCCTACCCTCACCCAGGCTGCGGTGGCCGACTTTATCGCCGAAGGCCATTTTGAGCGCCACCTGCGCCGCCTGCGGCTTGCCTATGGCGAACGCCGCCAGACTCTGGTCAATGCACTGGATGAGACATTGGCCGGGGAGGTCACTTTTTCCAGGGTTCCCGCCGGCCTGCACATCATGATCCACCTGCATCCGGACTGCAGCGAGGCGGAAGTCATCAAGAAAGCGGCGGCATCAGGCGTTGGCGTTTATCCCGGCGCGCCGTATTATGTGCAGAAGCCCGCGCCGCCGGCCATTCTACTGGGTTTCAGCGGCTTGAACAGCGAGCAAATCCGCGAAGGTGTATGGCGCCTGGCCGATGTTTTGCCGCGCTGCAAATCTTGATCAGGATCAGCCTGGTAGGAAAATCAATGCAACGCCTAGAATAGCTACGACTGTGCCCACAATGGCCCGGCGGCTGGCGCGCTGCCTGTAGGCGATATATTCAATCGGGATCAACAGGATGGGCGGCAGGGCCATTAGGGTCGCCGCGATCCCCAACCGCGCGTTCTGCACGGCGATAAGCGATAACCAGATGCCCAGAAACGGGCCGACAAAGGCTCCGGCCACGATGGCGCGAAAAGCTTTGCGATCGCGCCATTTTTCCAGGGTGTAGCGCACCTGACGCGTCAATGCCGCCACAAGCCAGAGAATGATCATGGCGATTAAAATACGAATAATCGACGCCGAAATAGCCGGATAGCCGCCCACCAGACCATAACGCGCGGTGACCAGGTTGGCCACCTGGCCCAGCGCTCCGGCGAGCCCGAAAATGATTCCCTTGCGGTATTGTTTGTTCTCAACTACTGTCTGCTGCGCCCGCTTTTCGCTGACAACCCAGGCGATGCCGGACACGGCCAGCAAGATCCCCGCCAGTTCCACGGACGATATTTGTTCGCCAAACAGCAGCCAGCCGAAAATGACGCTGTAGATAGGCACAGTGGACATGAGAAGCATAGAAAGGCGCGGGCCGATCAGGACGTAGGCCTGAAAGAGAAAGGTATCTCCCAGGACAAGACCCAGAATACTGGAGATGGCGAACCAGAACCAGCGAAATGGTTGGGCGTCCCAGGGAAAAAGCGTGCCCTGCAGGATCAGGTGGGCAAACGAGAGGAAGATGAAGGCGAACAGTAAGCGGCTGCGGTTGACGACCTGAGAGCCGACGCGGCGGCCGCTGTAGCTGAAGAAAACGGCCGTTAATGACCACATGACGGCCGTTCCCAGTGCGGCCAATTG
>JBJYWZ010000410.1:0-3695 GCA_046259725.1 Promineifilaceae bacterium (SeqCode)
GATCTCTTTATTTAGTCTATCTACTTGTTCTAATTTGCAGGAATCGCTAACCCGATCGCTCAGCAGTCCATTGCGCAGACAAAGTTGAAAAGGCGATCGAGCTTGATCTCCAGTTCGGATACGGTTGAGCAGCGTCCGCCGACCATCAGATCGGTATCGGGCGGGAGTTCGCCGTGCCGGAAACCGGCGCAGGCCTGGCCTTTCAACCACCGGTCAAAGTCGCCTATCACGCGCCACCCTGGCGGCAGCAGTGAGGCATAGCTGGTGACGACGTCCTTAAAGGCGCTGCGCAGCTCGTCCAATTCATCCCGAAAATCATTGATATCGGCCGTATAGCCCGGCGCATTGAGCTGCCGCCGCGCTTCCCAGGCGGCGATGACAAACATATTCTCGGCGATCGTCTCGCTGCTCGATATGTAATCTGCGAACGGATTCTGGGACTCAACGGGCGGCTGACTACGGCCGTTTGCGTTCCCGTCCAGCAGTCGCAGCCGCGGCCACAAAATGCGGCCATTCTCGTCGAAGCGCAGCTCGCAGTCAGGTTGTTCGCAGTGGCTTCCGCAGTTCACACAGACGTCGTCGTCCGTCACTCGCCGCCGGCCTCTGTAATCCTGCCATAAGTAGCGATCCGAATGTGGTTCGACCAGGCTGAAAGCCAACCCCGCCTCGGGCACGTCCAGGTCTCCTGTTATCCACCAGGAACCACACGCATGGCAGAGGAAAAAAGCGGCGATTAACTGCCCGGCATGGGCTTCATTCTTCTTCGTCGCGTGCGCGGCAGGGCCCGAAATCAGCTTGCCCCGTATATCTTGCTGACCATGTACCACAATTCTGCGTGCCATTGTTTTGCCCCTTTCAATTTTCTGCTCAAACTCGTGGGCTGTGTCGCGACAAGGATCTTCGCTGCCGGTTAGCCGGCCCGTCGTCATCAGTGGCGTCTGCCTGCGGACCGGCTAACAATTGACAAGCCTCCTGGTGCTTTCTGTCTATATAGTATCGGCCGTAAGCATGAAAAACTCCCGCGTACCGGCTGTTTTCTCCCGATCTGCTGGAGAGATAGCGGACTTCGTCTCGCCGGGACGCTGCTCGCGCAAGGTCTTGACAAATGTCACACCTGGCCCGTGACGTTTTGCACTGCCTGAAGCGGCCGTTTTCTGCTATCGTATTGAATACCTATCAACTAATTCTGGCGGGTCGAGAAGCGGTCTGGTCGATTCCTGCCTGATCGTCGATCAAATAAACAGGTTCAAAGGTCAAAAGGGTTAGCAGCCCCGCGGCAAACCTGTGATATTCACATGGATGGGCAGAAATGGACGAACTAACGCAGTCGAACGACGAAATGGAGAGATTGCTGCTTATGCTGGAAAGCCCGGACCGCGACACGCGCATGGTGGCCATTGACGAACTGTCTCGCGTGGGAGACGAAATCGCATTGGAGGCAATGCGCGACCGCCTGCGCCGTGTCAGCCGCGAACACCAGGCGCTGATCATCTCCATCGGCACGCTGCGCTGGCGCCTCAGCGGTACGTCTTATTCGAGTCTCGATCAACATTAATATTCAAATGCGATACGCCAACTGACAGGGATCAATGATTGGCAAGAACAACGCGCCGGGAAGAGTCATTTAGTTGACAGCTAATGAATAGACGCCGAGGTCGACTCCCAGGTATGCTCGTATTGCCAGGCCGACCATGATCGCCAGGGCGATGCCTGCCAGACATTCGAACAGCAGCAAGGGCCGTCCTTCTTTGTCAGCCAGTTGATTTCTTTCCATCCACATGCGCGGCATCATCAGCAGTGGCACGAGCAAGACGAAACCCGCCAGGACAAAGGTCAGCACGATGATGCGTTCCAAGATGCCGGCGTACTTATGGAACCTGTCCGGAAAAACAGGGGGTGATCCCTCTACCACTGCGTAGCCGACGAATTTCAGCAAGACCCACGTGGGCATGGTGATGAAGGCATAGCCCGTGGCCAGGATCAGAATCGTCTGCAGCTGCGGACTATATGTGCTCTGCGCTGTGCTGAGGTCCAGATAACCGCCCGCGTAAAGGGCGATAAAGATGGAGAGGAAATGGAGAAGCTGGTCGAAAAGAAAGCGCATGACCGGGGCCACGGGCAGTTTATAGTAGAGCTGGGAGACGTCGATGAGGATGTGCGCGGCAGAGATAAAGAGGACTCCCTGCCACCAGAAGGGGGTAAATGGAAGGGCAAACAGCGCGGTGACTATGGTCACGACCAACCCGTGTACGGCAATACCGCCCAGATCGCGGGCTTTCCACGCGGCCAGTTTATCCGTCTGTAGAACAAAATCGCCCACCAGGTGGGCCAGAATCATCGCAAGTATCATATCTCGCCTGGTAAAATGTAAAGAGACTATGCTTTCCAGCCTTAAGTATTATCCTAGTTAACTTTCTGCTCCCATGCTGTGATTTGGGACACAGCCGACTGGTATTATTGGCCAATATTTTAGCAGGTGAATCTTATGAATGTGGTTACGAAATATCTTGAACTGGCAACGCGCGGCAGCGCGCACATGGTAGATATCACGTCCCTCGCTGCACGAGCAGTTGCCGAAAGCGACCTGAAGGACGGGATTGTGACGCTCTTCTGCCCATCGGCGACCAGCGCCCTGACGACAATCGAATATGAGTCAGGCTGTCTCAGCGATCTGGCTCGACTCTTTGATGAAGTGGCCGGTCCTGACCGGCACTATGCGCACAATGCGCGCTGGGGAGATGGCAACGGGCACAGCCACGTGCGCGCGGCGCTGCTAGGCCCTTCGCTGACGGTGCCTTTCGTAAACAGAAATCTGACGCTTGGCACCTGGCAGCAAATTGTCTACGTGGACTTCGATAATCGCCCGCGCCAGCGACGCCTGGTAGCGCAGATTATGGGGCAATAGGCGCTGGAGCGCCGCTCAAGTCAATACGCTGGCAGCCGGCGCATCCGCGCCGTCGTTTCGTTTGCGGAATCGCTGTATCCAGGGGCGCAGAGCCAGAACGATTATGCCGCCAATAATGACGGTCACGACGGCCAGTGCCATCGAGTGCACCAGCTTCCTTTCGCTCTCTTCTTCAGGATCTACAGATACTGTTTCTTCCAACATGGCTGCCTTCGCTGCCGATTCCGGCAAAAACCTCAGCGGTTTCTGTCAGGTCGGGTCAAGATGAACCGTTTCATCGATATGTCCGAACAACTTGCATTCGGTCTGCGTGCCCTTATTCGTGGGCGTAATTGTCACATTTTGCTTCTTGCCGCCCAGCACGGCGAACACTGTCAATTGATCCCTGGTGGCGCGGTATTTCGCATCTTCGTCAGTATGCGAGTTGAGGCGCAGGCAGCAAGGTCCGCTCAGCGCCTGCGAATCATCATCTTTCAACTGCAGGTGAATGTTTAGAGCGCCGCGATATCCGGGCACACCGATATTACCGGTGATATTCACTTCGTAATCAGAATAGGCCGCGACAGTGCCCTTGCCCACTGCCATCCAGACAACTTTCTTTATCTTGACGGCTAATTCCTGGCCGATATGCACATTATTGGCCACATAGGGTGTGATTCTTGCCATCTGGCAACTCTCCTGCAAACTCTTGAATTCTGGACAGCATGTTATGGAGCCAAAGCCATTCCGATCCACTAACTGCCGTGGTCTGGCTATTGTATCGTTATCTGGCGGTGAACCAAATCAGGCG
>JBJYWZ010000411.1:0-3221 GCA_046259725.1 Promineifilaceae bacterium (SeqCode)
GGTACACGTAGGCAAAGAAAAGATCGTAGTCCGGACTGTAAGCGCCGCGATCAAATGCCACGGTGATTCCGTCCAGCGCCGGGTCACTTTCGAGCAGTGCCCGCAGCCGCGGGACCATATCATCATAGGCCAGCGTTCCATCGCCCAGATCCTGGGCAAGCTGCGAGGCAAGATCTTCTGTTTGTCCAAAATCTGTTTCCAACTGTTCAGCGGCGCCGACAGCCTGCGCGCTGGCGCTTTCAAATGCGCTCTCCGCTATCTCATTACGCAGCAAAATATAACGCCCTGCCAAAACAGCAAGAACGAGGCCGGAAATCACTGCCAGCAGGATGATGATTATCCGCCACGGGCAGCCTCTTCTTTCGTCGATTGGCAGCGGAGCCAGGTCGTCAGCGGTCATAATTCAAGAAAAAAGTAACTCCATTCTTTCGATTCTTTTTTGTCCATATCATTTGGCCTCCGGATGATTGCGGCCAATTGGAAACAAGGTTTCCGACAACAGGAGGTCGACGATGCAGCCCGGCGTAAGTTGTCCAGGCCATGAATTTCAGCGACCGCATTATAGCCAAAGATCGGGTATCCACACAGGCAGACGTGTGATCCCCAGACTATTTTCTGGCGCTGTGCACAGGTTCGCCGTGCGCTTGATCAATGGCACTACCTCCTTAACTGCCGCCGGCTGTCACCATCGCCGCCGGGAACCGGTTACTAAGAGCTCAAATAGCATATCCTGATACGTTGCTTGTTCTTAGATACAATTTGCCGCAGTATGCGGTCCAGAGGTACTCCATCATACGTCAGGGTTACCGGCCGCAGCGGCGGCAGGAATTTTTATGCATAGACTTCGATATCTGCTGGTCATATTTATCATTCTCGCAAGCCTGGTCGTGGTGACGCCGGCGCTCATCAAGGCGCTGCCGGATCGCTATGTTTTGCGCCTGCCCGAACCGCTTCAGAAGTACGGATTGCCTGAAGATACCGTAGCCCTGCTGCCGACCGCGGTAGCCCCTCAGGCGGCAGAATTACTTATTTCAACGGCAGCGCCAACCACCCGGCAGCCGGACACCGCGATCGAAGTAGAGGCGACAGCAGCAGTCGAGACTCAGGACACCCCCTCCGCAACGGCCGAACACACGCCGCAGCCAACGGCGACAGCAACGCTGCAGCCAACTCCAACTCCTACGCTGGTGCCCACCCGCACGCCCACCCCCTGGCCGCTGCCGGACAACGCGAGGCTGGAGGGAATCCAACATCAATTTCAAACCTGGAACAACTGCGGTCCGGCCACCCTGGCGATGTCGCTGTCGTTTTTTGGCGATCAGGTGGTCCAGGAACAGACGGCCGCCGTCTTAAAGCCCGATCCTGAAGACCGCAATGTCAGCCCGCAGGAAATGGCTGATTACGTCAACGAACAGACTCCGTACAGGGCCATAAGCCGCGCCAATGGTGATTTGGAGACGTTGAAGCGGCTCCTGTCAAATGATATGCCCGTTATTATTGAGACGGGTATCGACCCTCCCGGCGAATTTCGCTGGTTGGGCTGGTACGGCCACTATCTGCTCCCCGTGGCCTATGATGATCAACTGGAGCAGATCTGGGTTTACGATTCCTGGTTCGGCACAAGCGAGGAGCCTCTGACGAACGCGAATCCGGACGGCCGCGTAATCTCGTATGAAGACCTGCAAAAAGATTGGGCTCAATTCAACCGCAGCTATGTCGCGCTTTACCGCGAGGAGCAGGAACCCCTGCTGCGGGAAATAATCGGACCGGACATGGACGACGAGACCATGTGGCAGGCCGCCCTGGACCGCGCCGGGGACGATATTAACAAGGAACCGCAGAATGCGTTCTTCTGGTTTAACCTGGGCACGAACTACGTAGCCCTTGCGGACTATGAAGACGCCGCTGTTGCTTTCGATCAGGCGCGCGCGATCGGGCTGCCGTGGCGCATGCTCTGGTACCAGTTCGGGCCATACGAAGCCTATCTCAATACAGGTCGCTATGATGATATCCTCTTATTGGCGGATGCGACGCTGCAAGATCGGCCGTACTTCGAGGAGTCCTATTATTACAGAGGGCTGGCCCTGGCAGAGCTTGGCGACAGCGACGGAGCCCTGGAAAGCCTGGAACGGGCGGCAAGTTTCAACCCTAACTTTGAGCCCGCTCAACTTGCATTGGACCGGCTTAAGTAAATAGTACGCTTTGACGAACTGTTGATAAAATCCATTGATGTTTATGAAACGTAGAACGAAAATAATCATTCTGGCTGTTGTCGGCCTGCAAATACTCTTCATCGCCGGGCTGCTGGCCTTACCGGCGGCCGTACAGGCTGTTCCCGGTCGTTATCGCGTCGCGTTGATGGAGAGGAATCGTTTCCTGGGCAATATTACTGAAGGCGTTATTGAAGCCGTCGCCCCGGTCGCCACGGCGCTGCCCGCTCCGGCTCAATCATCTCCCGAAGAAGAGGTAGATATTGCAGAAATTCTGGCAGTGTCCAGCGCCCAGAACGAGCAAAGCGAACAGGTGGAAGCAGTTGACCCAACGCCAACTGTCGCGGCAACTGCCACCCCGCCATCCGATTCACAAATCGCGGAGAGCGAAGAGGAAGCGCCTGAGGTCGAACCAACGGCCGAACCGACAGCAGCTCCGACGCCTGAACCCACGGCAACGCCTGCACCGCTTCCCGAACAGCACGTATTAGAAGGTCTGGATACCGTGCAGCAGACCTTTAATAACTGTGGTCCGGCCAATCTGACGCAGGTCTTGAATTTCTACGGCAGCGAGATCACGCAAACCGAGGTGGCTGACTACTTAAAGCCAAATCCCGAAGATCGAAATGTCAGCCCGTGGCAGATCGCCGATTACGTCAACGAACAGACACCCGGGTTCAATGCGATTGCCCGCAGCGGCGGAACGCTGGAGATGATCAGGCGCTTTGTGGCCGCCGGTTACCCGGTCGTGGTTGAAAAAGGCTACGAACTACCTGAGTCCGGCTGGTGGGGCCATTACCTCACAATCTTTGGCTACGATAATGCCGCGGAAGAGTTCAGAGTCCACGACACCTATCTTGGTCCGTTTGACGGAACCGGCACGACGGTAACCTACGATGAGCTGGATGAATTTTGGCAGCAGTTTAACTACACATTCTATGTCGTTTACGAACCGCAGCAGCAAGACGAAGTTGCAGCCATACTGGGGCCTGACATGTTCGACGACCTGGC
>JBJYWZ010000412.1:0-1733 GCA_046259725.1 Promineifilaceae bacterium (SeqCode)
TTGCTCTAGAATTGCTTGATTCTTCAAAGTAACGATAATCGCCGCGCATTCTCCATTCAGAGAAATCTTCAGACGCTTATTGTTACCCACAAGGAAAAACTGAACTGTCAAAGAACTGAAATTGTTTGAATGACCTGGTAAGTGGTGGGCGATACTGGACTTGAACCAGTGACCCTCGCGTTATCAACACGATGCTCTAACCAGCTGAGCTAATCGCCCTCAAATCCTGTATCCAGGCGCTCCATGCGAAGCGCGCCGGGGCGCTGCATGGTGGAGCCAGACGGGATCGAACCGACGACCTTCTGAATGCAAATCAGATGCTCTTCCAGCTGAGCTATGGCCCCGGAAAGTGATGACCCGCCCCGGCAGGTTTAAATTGTAAAGAACAGATCCCGCAGTTGCGGGGCGGCGCCATGGCACCGTTCTCAAAAACTACTAAGTGTGATCGGAGGTTCTACCGACCAGTCAAAAGTCCCGCGGATGCGGGATTCGACCTATCTAACATCGCTGCTAGATTCTCCTTAGAAAGGAGGTGATCCAGCCGCAGGTTCCCCTACGGCTACCTTGTTACGACTTCATCCCAATCACCAGCCTCACCGTCGGACGCTGCCCCCCGAGGGTTGGCGCACGTACTTCGGGCAAAACCGGCTTTCATGATGTGACGGGCGGTGTGTACAATCCCCGGGAACGTATTCACGGCGTCGTTGCTGATACGCCATTACTAGCGATTCCGGCTTCATGAAGTCGAGTTGCAGACTTCAATCCGAACTGGGCCCGGCTTTTGAGGTTGGCATCTCCTCGCGGAGTAGCATCCCATTGTACCGGGCATTGTAGCACGTGTGCAGCCCAGGCCGTAAGGGCCATACTGACTTGACATCATCCCCACCTTCCCTCCCGCAAATGCGGGATTGTCTCCTTAGAGTCCCCAACTGAATGCTGGCAACTAAGGACAGGGGTTGCGCTCGTTGACGGACTTAACCGAACATCTCACGACACGAGCTGACGACAGCCATGCAGCACCTGTGAAGCGGCTCCGAAGAGAAGGGGCATCTCTGCCCCGGTCCACTACATGTCAAGGCCTGGTAAGGTTCTTCGCGTTGCATCGAATTAAGCCACATGCTCCACCGCTTGTGCGGGCCCCCGTCAATTCCTTTGAGTTTTAGCCTTGCGGCCGTACTCCCCAGGCGGGGCGCTTAATGCGTTAGCTGCGGCACGGAGATCGTGGAATGATCCCCACACCTAGCGCCCACCGTTTACGGCGTGGACTACCAGGGTATCTAATCCTGTTCGCTCCCCACGCTTTCGCTCCTCAGCGTCAGTTGTTGCCCAGAGACCCGCCTTCGCCACCGGTGTTCCTCCTGATATCTGCGCATTCCACCGCTACACCAGGAATTCCAGTCTCCCCTACAGTACTCAAGTCTGCCCGTATCGAAAGCAGGCCCGGGGTTGAGCCCCGGGTTTTCACATCCGACGCGACAGACCGCCTACGAGCTCTTTACGCCCAATAAATCCGGACAACGCTTGCGCCCTACGTATTACCGCGGCTGCTGGCACGTAGTTAGCCGGCGCTTCTTCTGCAGGTACCGTCACTTTCGCTTCTTCCCTGCTGAAAGGGGTTTACAACCCGAAGGCCTTCATCCCCCACGCGGCGTTGCTGCATCAGGCTTGCGCCCATTGTGCAATATTCCTCACTGCTGCCTCCCGTAGGAGTCTGGACCGTGTCTCAGTTCCAG
>JBJYWZ010000413.1:0-1618 GCA_046259725.1 Promineifilaceae bacterium (SeqCode)
AATGGCATCACTGGCGGATTCTCGGACTGGGCAGCGAGCAATGGAGTCCCAACAGCGCTGACACTGAATTCGTTTTCAGTTTCAAATCATCCCAGCGATTCCATTTTCGCCACCATTTTAGTCGCCGCATCCGCATTACTTACTCTTGCCTGGAGGTTCAAGCGCAGTAAGCGCCGCATCGACACTGTAAGTGACGATTAGCAACGGCTTCGGGACAGCACGCACGATGACATTGTGCCGCCGGCGGCAATCGAGGACCTTTCGAACTTCAAACCGCGGTTGGTATGTGGGCTCTGGAATGAAAAACGGTTCGTTTGTGCAGCTAAAGTTCCAATTGAAAATCTAGAAGTCTCCTGACGATCAAACTAAAGCGCTTCTTTCTCGCGATTCAGCCAGCGGAGGGTGATTTCGCCGATGCGATTGTTGCGCTGTCGCAGGATGGTGGCCGGGGGCAGGGCTTCGAGGAAGGATTGACCATAGCGTTTGGTCAGGACGCGCTTATCGAGGACGACCACGACACCTTCGTCGCTCTTGCGGCGGATGAGACGGCCGAATCCCTGCCGGAATCTCAATACCGCCTCAGGGACTGAATACTCGAAGAAGGGATTCTCAAAGGTTTCAGAGCGCGCGGCGAAAACCGGATCGGAAGGCACGTCGAACGGGAGGCGCGGGATCACCAATGCCTGCAGGGCAGGGCCAGGCACATCGACACCCTCCCAGAAGGATCGCGTCCCCAGGAGGACGGAACGGCTGTCCGGTTCTTTGAAGCGCTTCAAAAGCTGCTGCCGCGACGCGCCCTGCGTCTGCGCCAGCACTTCGATACCGTTGGAACGCAGCGACCCTTCGACGGCCTGCAAGGTTTGTCGTAGTTGGGCATAGGAGGTGAAGAGCACCATCGTACGGCCGCCCAGCGCCGTAGCAACGTCGATAATGGCCTCTTCAACATAGCGCTGGTAACCGGGCTGGTTCGGCTCGGGGATGTCGGTGGAGAGATACACGAGCGTCGAATTCTCGTAATCAAAGGGGGAACCGACGGCCAGTTCGTTGGCGCTGCCAGCGTGCAGCCGCTGGCGGATATAGTCGAAGGTGGATTCACCGTAAGAGCCGGGCGAGGCGGTACGCAGAGTGGCCGAGGTGAGTATGACCGATTCCTTTTCGGCAAAAATGTGGCTTTCCACCAGGGGCCCAACGTGCAGAGGCGCGGCGTGCAGGGAGACGAAATCGCGATTCACTTCCACCCAGTAGATCTTTTCTTCCATGGGCGCAAAGATCATTTCATCCAACTGCCGGCGCGCATCATCGAGATCACGGCCGTTGGTCAAGAGCGCGCCGCGCAGCTCATCCGCATCTTCGATGTCATTCTGGATGCTGATATTGTCCACAATTTCGGCCAGTTTGCTCAGATAACGGGCGATCACCTGTAAATGTTTGCTGACATTGTCCCAACTGATCTCCACTTCGTCGTAGCCGGGCTGCACGCGCAGCGCCGGCGTCACACGGATCTGCTGTGCGAATTGAGACCGCGCCTGCAGGTGCTCCTGCAGGAAGAAGTCGAGCATGGCGAAAAACTCATCCAGGCGGGCCTGGGCCAGCTCCGCCTCCTGGCGCAGCCTGTTGG
>JBJYWZ010000414.1:0-6278 GCA_046259725.1 Promineifilaceae bacterium (SeqCode)
GTGGCCGTATGGCTGTCGCCGCAAACGATGGTCATTCCCGGCTGCGTCAAACCCAGTTCCGGGCCTATGACGTGCACAATTCCGCGGTTTGGGCTGTTCATGCCCAGAAGCTTGATGCCGAAATCGTTCGCATTCTTTTCCATCATGGCGATCTGGCGCGCAGCGATCAGATCTTGAATTGGCATGTCCGGCGGGGTAGTGGGGATGCTGTGGTCCATCGTGGCTATTGTCTGCGAAGGACGCCTGACCGTAAGCCCGCGATCGCGCAGACCCTGAAATGCCTGCGGCGAGGTTACTTCGTGAACCAGGTGCAGGTCGATGTAAAGAACCGCCGGGCTGCCCGGTTCCTGGACCACGATATGCCTGTCCCATATCTTGTCAATGATCGTTTTGGGTTCGTACATATTACTCCCAATCAGGCGCTCACTCGTTCGACGATACTGGCGTTTTCTTCCCGTGCGGCCAGCATCTTGTTGAGCGCGCTCAAATAAGCTCTTGCGCTGGCGACGACGATGTCTGTGCTTGCGCCGTGCCCGCTGTAATTTGATGAAAATGGTCTGTTTGTTTGCGGGTTAACCTTCGTCCGGCTGTCTCCATTGTGCGGCTGAATGCGAATCGTCGCCTCGGCCACGGCATCCAGGCCTTCTGTGACAGCATTGATGCTGAACTCGGTCAACGTATTTGAAGCGCCCACGATGCGGTTGATCGCCTGGTAAACCGCGTCGACCGGACCGCTGCCGGTTGCTGCATCTTCAAACGTGACATTACCCGGCCCCGTCATATTGACCGTGGCCGTCGGTATGCTGTGATCACCGCAGGAGACCTGCACGTGATTCAACTTCCAGATCTCGGGCGGCTGGTAAATTTCATCGGCAATGATGGCTTCAATGTCCGCATCCGTGACGATTTTCTTTTTGTCGGCCACTCGCTTGAAGCGTTTGAAAGCCATTTCTACTTCGCCGCGATCCAGGTTGTCGTAACCCATTTCGCTCAGGCGCACGCGAAAGGCATGTCTGCCGGAGTGCTTGCCCAACACAAGGCGCGAAGCATTCAGGCCGATTGTTTCCGGCCGCATGATCTCGTAGGTCATTTCATTTTTCAGCATTCCGTCCTGGTGGATGCCGGCTTCGTGAGCGAAGGCGTTCGCTCCGACGATCGCCTTGTTGGCCTGGACGATCATGCCCGTATAGGTGCTGACCATATGGCTGGTGCGCATGATCTGCGTCGTGTCGATATTGCACTCGACGTCAAACTTGTTGGGACGCGTGGTGACAGCCATCACGACTTCCTCCAGGGAGGTGTTCCCGGCCCTTTCGCCGATACCGTTGATGGTTACTTCGACCTGACGCGCGCCTGCATGAACACCGGCGAGCGTATTTGCCGTGGCCAGTCCGAGATCGTTGTGGCAGTGTGTGGACCAGATGACTTTCTCAGCGCCTTCGGTATTTTGGATCAGGTACGACATCAACCAGCCGAATTCTTCAGGCGTTGTATAACCCACTGTATCGGGGATATTGAGCGTCGTCGCCCCGGACTTGATCGCTTGTTCCAGCACCTGTACAAGGAAATCGGGATCGGATCGCCCCGCGTCTTCCGGTGAAAATTCAACATCTTCGCAAAGTGAGCTGGCAAAGCTGACCGCTTCGATCACCTGATCGATGCACTCTTCACGATCGATCTTCAATTTGTGCTTCAGGTGGATGTCGCTGGTTGCCAGGAAGGTATGAATGCGATGGCGAGGCGCGACTTTGATCGCATCGTAGGCGCGCTGGATATCGTCATGGTTGGCTCGCGCCAGACCGGTGATAACCATTGGCTTCCCCGATTTACGGCCCTCGGTCAAAGGACCGACTTCCTCGGCGATGCGGCGCACCGCTTCGAAATCGCCTGGTGAAGCAATCGGGAATCCCGCTTCACAGATATCAACACCAAGACGGGAAAGCTGACGCGCAATCTCAAGTTTTTCTTCAACATTAAGTGTTGCGCCCGGAGATTGTTCACCGTCGCGCAATGTCGTATCAAAAATCAACAACGAGTCCTTGTTTTTTATCCCATCTTTTTCCATCTGATTTTCTCGCTTGTGGTGTTAATACAGTGCGCCAGATTCGCGCCGTTGTGTAAAACACCCTTACTCAATGGTCTTGGCATTCAGCCAGGGCATCATAGCCCTCAGCTCTTTGCCAACGTCTTCAATTTTTGAATGTCTCGCCTGCTGGCGATGTTCGTTAAACCACGGCCGTCCGCTGGCATTCTCGTCGATCCAACCCTCGGCATAACCGCCGGATTGAATATCGGCCAATATCTGCCTCATCGCTTCTTTGGTTTCGTCGGTCACGATCTTGGGCCCAGCGGTATAGTCGCCGTGTTCGGCCGTGTCGCTGACGCTATAACGCATATAGCTCAGGCCGCCCTGGTACATGAGATCAACAATAAGTTTCAGCTCATGCAGACACTCAAAATACGCGATTTCGGGCTGGTAGCCGGCATCAACAAGCGTGTTAAAGCCTGCTTCCACCAGCGCGCTGACGCCACCGCAAAGTACAGCCTGCTCGCCGAACAGATCAGTCTCGGTCTCTTCGGTGAAGGTCGTTTCAATGACGCCAGCCCTGGTGCAGCCAATGCCCTTGGCGTAAGCCAGTGCTTGCTCCAAAGCCTTGCCGCTGGGGTTCTGATGAACGGCCACAAGTCCGGGTGTGCCCACGCCTTCCACAAATAGTTCGCGTACCCGGTGCCCCGGTGCTTTAGGCGCAACCATGCTGACATCGATGTTTTCCGGCGGGATAATCTGGCCATAACGGATGTTGAAGCCATGTCCAAACATCAGCGTGTCGCCTTCGTGCAGGTAGGGAGCAATCGATTCGCGATAGATGCGCGACTGCATCGTGTCCGGAGCCAGAATCATGATAACGTCCGCTTCGGCCGCAGCTTCGGCCGTCGTTTTCACAACCAATCCCTGCTCTTCAGCGACTGGCCAGGAAGGGCTGCCGTCATACAGGCCAACGCGCACATCCATGCCGTTGTCTCGCAAGTTGAGCGCATGGGCATGTCCCTGACTGCCAAATCCAATAATGGCTATCTTTTTTCCCTTAAGCAGATCGAGATCCGCATCCTCATCATAATAAATATTTGCCAAAACACATTCTCCTATTTCAACTCGTTTTTCTTCTGGTTAAGCGGCAGTTTCAAACAATCTACACCGCGTATCCGTTGCCGGATAATACTTTCTCATCTTCAGTCAGTCCGTCGATGGCGCCGCGCGCCATGGCCATACGCCCTGAACGAACCATTTCTCTGATTCCAAACTGCTCCAAAAGGCGCAACAAGGCATTGATTCGCTCTTCTTTTGCTGCAAGGCGAATCGTAACCGTGGTTAGATCAACGTCGACAATGTCGGCGCGGAAAATATCGACCAGACGCATGATCTCGGCCCGTGTGCCGTTAACCGCGTTGACCTTGATCAGCGCCATCTCATACTGCACATGGGGAATTTCGGTGATATCCTGCACGTCAAGCACGTTAATCAGTTTGTAGAGCTGCATGCGTACCTGTTGGATATCGCGATAAGTGCCGCGCACGACAAACGTCATGCGGCTTACTCCCGGCGTTTCGCTGTGGCCGACAGTCAGACTTTCGATGTTATAGTTTCGACGGCCGAACAGACCAGATACACGATTTAAAACGCCTGGCTTGTCTTCTACCCAGGCGATCATGGTATGACGGGTAATTTCTTTGTGGGACATTTCTATTCTCCCTCCGTTGACGATACGGGTCGGCGTATCATGTCGGCATTGCTCTTTGCCGGCGCAACCATTGGATAAACGTTAGTTGTTTCTTCGACCTGGAAGTCGAGGATGAACGGGCCGTCAAATGCCTGTGCTTCCCGTATTGCATCGTAAACTTCCTGCTTAGAAGTCACCGAGCGCGCCGGTATGCCGTAGGCTTCGGCCAATTTAGCAAAGTCTGGATTAAAAAGTGGTGTGCCGGAATGGCGCTTGTTATAGAAAACATCCTGCCACTGCCGGACCATCCCCAGGAAGCCATTATTGATAATGGCGATTTTGACCGGCAGCCGTTCCTGCACCACGGTAGACAGCTCATTCATCGTCATCTGGAATCCACCGTCTCCGGCGACGACCCAAATTTCCTCATCAGGATGGCCAAGCTGCGCTCCGATTGCCGCAGGCAGCGCATACCCCATCGTGCCCAAACCACCTGAGGTCAATAGGCTGCGGCGCTTCGTGTGGCGGAAGTACTGCGCTTCCCACATCTGGTGCTGCCCCACATCCGATACCACGGTACAGTCCCCTTCATCAGTTGCGTGCCATAGTTCACGCATGACATAGGGGGCGATTAACTCATCCGTTTCCTGGGCTAAAATGTCGCGTTCATTGCTGTCTGCTTTCCAATCCTCGATCTGTTCGATCCAGGCCGGGTGTTCATTAGGCTGCACAAGGGCCAACAGCTCGCGAAGCGTCAGCAGCGCATCGCCAACGACCGGCGTGTCAATCGTCAGATTCTTATTCATTTCCGCCGGATCCAGGTCGGCGTGGATGATACGTGCCTTGGGCGCAAATGTTTCGAAAGCTCCGGTCAGCCGGTCGTCAAGACGTGCCCCGATGGCCAGCATCACATCACATTCCTGCATGGCATAGTTGGTATAAGCCTCACCATGCATGCCGCCCCAGCTAACCGACAGGGGATGCGTGGCCGGAAATGTGCCAATGCCAAGTAAGCTTGTGGCGACGGGGATATTGGCGACTTCCGCCAGGTGTCGCAGTTCGCGCTCCGCCTTGGCTATTGAAACACCTTGTCCGGCAACAATCAGTGGCCGTTTTGCTTCATTTAGCAGTTTGGCCGCGCGTTCCACAGCTTCTAACTGCGGTTCGTTCTGATTAGGATGGTATCCAGGCAGGTTCACTTCTGCCGGGTACTCGAATTCCATGCTGTCCTGCTGTACGTCCTTACATACATCAATCAGAACCGGGCCTGGGCGGCCGGTACGAGCGATATGAAAGGCTTCTTTCAGCGCCATCGGTAAATCGCGGATATCGGTGATCAAATAGTTATGTTTGGTAACCGGCATGCTGATGCCAAACACGTCAGATTCCTGAAAGCCATCCCGTCCGAGCAAACTTGTCGATACCTGGCCGGATATGGCCACGATGGGTGTTGAGTCCATATAAGCCGTTGCCAGACCTGTGATCATGTTTGTTGCACCTGGCCCGGATGTATTTATACATACGCCTACCTTGCCGGTAGCGCGCGCATAACCATCCGCCATATGCGTTGACCCCTGTTCATGCGTGGCCAGGACATGATGGATCGGGTAATTGTATTTGCTCAAATCGTCATAAGTTGGGAGGATCGCGCCACCGGGAATGCCAAACACGACTTCCACACCTTCGTGCACGAGGCTCTCCCAGATAATCTGTCCTCCGGTTTTCATTTCGCCCATTACTTTCTCCTTCTCTGAAATCCTATGAACTAACCAGATCGACCCACAAAATATACAAAATAAAAAAGGGGCAGGAGTGACCTATGATCCCTCTTGCCCCTGGTAGACCAACCAAACACAATTGCTGCGCTGCGTGCGTCTACAAGCTTGCGTGTTAACGGTAGACGCCGGCTGCTGCGCAGCAGCATGATTAGAAGAAAAACGATATCTGATACTTAAAACAAACATGAAACAACCACGTTACAAAACAAAAAAACCGCCCGATTGGGCGGTTTTTTTACCTTTATAAGACCTCGTCAAGCCTTTCGTCACCCAACCTTATTCGCGTCCCTATTGACAATAAGGACGAGGCTAAGAAGGCTAATAATGACGTAGTGACTATCCAAATTCTTCACAGTTAAAAATCGTTACTACTTGCGATTTCAAGCAATATTAGGCCGTAGTATATGAACCGCACGCCGCCGCGCCTATGGCAATGTTGCCAGAGGATTATAATAGTTTCTTGTTAGATTTGCACAACGCAATTTCGGATATGGTCCCCAGACGTCAAAGAAGACGGCAAATGTTGCCGTCTTCTTCGATTCCCACTATTTCCCACTGAACCGCGCACTTCAGCGCAAGCCTCTTAAAGTATAGGGTAGAACCAGTGTCAATTCTACGGACAAGTTGTCAGAACTGGATTATTAATTTTTTGTTAACTGTATACAATTAGCTGGTTTTCTCTGGAGTACTAGATCGGGGGATTCGTATCCATCCGCAGCTGCCACAGCTTTAGCGACAGATGGAGCGCCAGACGCATATCGGCATTGTTGAGATCTTGCCC
>JBJYWZ010000415.1:0-2455 GCA_046259725.1 Promineifilaceae bacterium (SeqCode)
GGCCGGTGTCTTTGGCGTTTCGGCAGCCCCCGCACCGGCGGTCGGTTCGGCGGCAGCCGGTTCGGCCGGCGACGAAGGCGCGCCGCAGGCGGCCAGGAGCGCAGCCCCTGTCAGCGCGGCCGCGCCGGTCATAAAGGTGCGGCGCGATAAATAGATATTCTTAGGTGTGATCTCCGAAGACGGTATCTCGATTCCGGTTGGCTTTTTTATCAACATCTTTTTATTCTCATCTAAACGAAATTGGCTATATACACTAGAGTATATATAGCCAATCTGAAATAACTATGAAGAAATAGTTATGAAAGAATTACAAAGCGCACTTAATCACAGCCGCTGAGCGAGGCGCAATTGTCCTCGTCCTGAGCTGGGGGCTCTGGCTGCTGGGGTTGGGGCTGGGGTTGGGGCTGGGGCTCCGGGGCCTGCGGCTGAGGAGGATTCACGACGTCGGCAACATCGACCACCTGGCCGGCCTGATCCGCCGACGCGCGATCGGCCGGGGCTTGAGCCGCCTGTGTACCGCCAACACGGAACGAGACGATGTAGGGATCACCTTGTGAACGGCCGTTTTGGGTGACCGAGAGACGAAGAAAATAATCGCCGGGAACCAGCGTGCTGGTATCCAGAACGGCAAGCTGTCCATTCACAACCGGTGAGGATCTGCGACCACCCAGCGCTACCCAACGCGTCTCGCTCCCATCTGTCGCGGGAATTCCCAGTTCAACCTGGTAATAGCCTTGCGTATTGGCCTGGAAATTCGCCGTACCGGATATATTGACGGTGCCGCTGACCAACTGCCCCGACTGAGGGCTGGCAATGCGCCAGATCGTCGCCAGGTTCTGTGCATCCGCATCCAAACCGGCGAGCACTTCAAGGTCGCCGCTGCAAGGCCGGGCCGGCAAAACCACCAGACCGTTGCTCTGCGCCCACAGCGCGGCCTCGACCACGCTTTCAACATTTCGCGGCGGAACCAGGAAAATCTGCGACAGCGTATTTTCAGGCAGGCGGGAATAGTCCAACCCCTCATCATAACGGCAGTATTGGGATGACGCGGAGCTTTGCGTGCCGGCATTCTGGCGCTCTGTTTCAGCCAGCCTCAGCGCCGGAACACGCACGACGGCGGGATCGATTTCTTCCCAGACGACTTTACCATCCGGTTCGAATTCATCATCGCTCTCCGGTGTGTCCAGGAACCATTCCGATTGGTTAACGCGGCAGTCTGACGCGCCGGGAGTCACCGAAGAAAGCGCGCAGAGCAGGCGGCGTGATACACCGTCCGGCCTTACAAACTCTACCGGCGGCAGTTCACCATCGTAGGCCAGGGTTCGCTGCATTTCCGGGTTATCGTAGACGGTCCGCATGAAGGCGGCCCAGAGAGGCGCGGCGCCAGTGCTGCCATCGATATCTCTCATCGGGCTGTTATCACTGTTCCCGGCCCAGACGCCCACAACAAGGCCCGGCGTATAGCCAACGGTCCAGACGTCGCGGTTATCGGCAGTCGTGCCCATTTTCGCCGCTGCGGGAAACGGCAGAACCAGCGGGTTATCGCCGCCCAGCGTCGGCGTACGCGCCGGATCATCATCCAGAATATCACTTATCAGAAAGGCGACGCGCTCGTCAAGTACGGGTTCGCGTGTGGCTGACTCGTGTTCGTAGAGCACGGATCCATCTTTGCCGACCACGCGCAAAATGGAAACGGGCGATACCCGATACCCGCCGTTGGCGAATGCCGCGTAGGCCGTGGTCAGTTCCAGCGGCGTCACTTCCGCGCTGCCCAGGGCCAGTGACAGTCCATAATCCTGCGGATTTTGTTGCCAGGTGGTGATTCCCAGCTTATTTGCGAAGCTCATCAAATTGGCGACGCCGACGTCCTGCAGGAGCAAAATAGCCGGAACGTTGTAACTGTTGGCCAGGGCGCTTCGCAGACGAACGGGCCCGCGGAATTTCTGGTCGTAGTTAACCGGTGAATAGGCCGGCCCCTGCGGATCCAGGCCATAATCCACTTCCACGTCCCACAGGATGTCAGCCGGGGTCCAATCTGTTTCTCCGCGCTCGTCGGGGGTGAGCGCGGCGGCGTAGATAAATGGCTTAATCGTGCTGCCTGGCTGCTGAGGCGTCAGTGTGATGTTGACACGGCCGTTTATCTCGTCATTATCGTAGTCGACACTGCCCAGCATGGCGATGATTTCACCTGTGGACGGCTTCAAGGCCACAAGCGCTGCGTTACCCATGTCATGGTCGGGACCCAACGCGGCGACCTGTTCGCGCGTCAACTGCTCGGCCAGGCGCTGGTAATCGAGATCGAGCGTCGTCGTAACTTGAAGCCCGCCCTCGGCCACCATTTCCGGGCCGAACATCTCTTCCAGCTGCTGGCGCACATAGACGGAAAAATGGGGCGCCTCGAGGCTGACATCCTGCCATTCAAACTGCAAAGGCTTCTGGTAAGCGACCTCGGCAT
>JBJYWZ010000416.1:0-14146 GCA_046259725.1 Promineifilaceae bacterium (SeqCode)
GAGCAGCGGCTCTGATCAGCCAGATGAGCCTGCAGGAAAAAGTGTTACAAATGGTGTATGACGCTCCGGCTATCGAAAGGCTGGGCGTGCCGGCCTACAACTGGTGGAACGAAGGGCTCCACGGCGTCGGCCGTGCCGGCGTGGCTACTGTTTTTCCGCAGGCCATCGGCCTGGGGGCCACCTGGAACGTAGAGTTAATGGATGAGGTAGCGACGACCATTTCCGACGAAGCGCGCGCCAAGCACCACGAAGCCCTGCGGCGTGGGCTGCGGAATATCTACACCGGCCTCACCTACTGGTCGCCCAATGTCAACATCTTTCGCGATCCGCGTTGGGGTCGCGGCCAGGAAACATACGGCGAAGACCCTTATCTCACCGCCTCCCTCGGCGTCGCCTTTGTCAAAGGGTTACAGGGTGACGATCCTGATTACCTCAAACTCGTGGCTACGCCCAAGCACTACGCCGTCCACAGTGGCCCGGAGTCCAGCCGTCATTATTTTGATGCCCAGATAGGTGATAAAGATCTCTGGGAAACCTATTTGCCGCAGTTTGAAGCATGCATAATAGAAGCCGGGGCCTACTCCATTATGGGAGCCTACAACCGCGTCAATGGTGAGCCCTGCTGTGCAAGCCCGCTCCTGCTGGAGAAAATCTTGCGCGAAGAATGGGAGTTCGAAGGCTATGTCGTTTCAGATTGCTGGGCTATTGTCGATATCTATGCCCATCACAAGGTGGTCGACACCCCGGCCGCGGCGGCGGCCCTGGCTGTCAACAACGGCTGCGACCTGAACTGCGGTTCCACCTATCCCTATCTTTTGCAGGCGGTGGAACAGGGCCTGATCAGCGAAGAGACCATCGATCGTGCTGTGGCGCGGCTTTTAACGGCCCGGTTTAAGTTGGGTATGTTCGATCCACCGCAGTGTGTCCCTTTCGCACAAATAACTTACGATGTAGTCAATTCGCAAGAACACAGCGAACGGGCGCTGCGGGCGGCGCGCGAGTCGATCGTCCTGTTGAAGAATGAGGGCGACCTGCTGCCGCTAGCTAAAGGGCTTGCCTCGATCGCCGTCATCGGCCCCAACGCCGACGATTTGCAGTCGCTGCTGGGTAATTATCATGGCACTCCCGCTGCCTGCAGCACGCCTCTGGACGGCATTCGTAAAAAAGTCTCGGCTGGAACAACGGTCTTGTACGCGCAGGGTTGTGCATTGGCGGACGGCCTGCCCCCTCTCACCGTGATTCCGAC
Organism: Promineifilaceae bacterium (SeqCode); assembly: GCA_046259725.1. Classification (GTDB taxonomy): domain Bacteria; phylum Chloroflexota; class Anaerolineae; order Promineifilales; family Promineifilaceae; genus JAACFF01. Next base: position 1,247 of record JBJYWZ010000416.1, read on the forward strand.
CGAATTCTTACGGCCGTCAACCGGCGACGAAGGCACTACAGGCTTAACAGCCGAATACTATGACAATCCCCATTTCTCCGGCGAACCGCGGGTGAAGAGAGTCGACCCCTTCGTTGATGCACTCTGGCTCGACAGCACGCCATTTGATGGACTAGGAGGCGAACAATTCTCCATCCGCTGGGCCGGGACGCTGGTTCCCGCCGTAAGCGGTATGTATCGAATCGGCGTCAACGGCTTCAGCGCCTACAACCTTTACATCGACGGCGAACAACTCCTTGCCTACGAGGACGTCCATCATCCGCGGATCAAGTCTGCTGACATGGAGCTGGTTGCCGGTCATCCCTACGATATCAGGCTGGATTTCGTCAGCAAGGGTCTTGACCCGCAGGTCCAGTTACTCTGGGCGGTTCCAGGCATCAACTACGAAGACGAGGCCCTGGAAATTGCCGCAAACGCGGAAGTCATCGTTGCCGTTCTGGGCCTGTCGCCCAATCTAGAGGGAGAAGAAATGCCCGTCGATATCGCCGGCTTTTCCGGAGGCGATCGCACGGATATCAAATTGCCCGCGCCGCAGGAAGAACTCCTCCAGCGACTTCAAGCGCTTGGCAAACCTGTCATCCTCCTGCTGCTCAACGGCAGCGCCCTGGCTGTTAACTGGGCGGCGGAGCACGTGCCGGCCATTGTCGAAGCCTGGTATCCCGGCCAATCCGGTGGAGAGGCCATCGCCGATGTCTTGTTTGGCGACTACAATCCCGGGGGAAGATTGCCGATCACGTTCTACCGCTCCACAGACGACCTGGCTCCCTTTGAGGAGTACCGGATGGAAAACCGCACCTATCGCTACTTCAAGGGAGACGCGCTGTTTCCCTTCGGATACGGCCTCAGCTACACCACATTTCACTTCGACAATTTACGCATTGACCGGGACCGCGTCCAGGCCGGCGGCAAGGTCGTCATTACGACCGACGTGACCAACACGGGTGACAGGGCCGGCGACGAGGTCGTTCAACTCTATACCCGCCACACGGCCGTTCCAGGCGCGCCGCTCAAGGAACTAAAGGGGTTCAAGCGCATCAACCTGGGGGCAGGCGAACGCAAGACGGTGGCCTTTACCCTCTATGTAAACCAGCTTGCCGTGTACGATGAAGAGCTGCTCGCAGCCGTCAGGCCAGGAACGGTCGACGTGTTCGTGGGAAATTCATCACAATACCTGCCGCTCGTGGGATCATTCGAGATCGCCGGCCCGACCGTTGGCGTGAGGAAGAACAGGGTCTTCTTCAGCAGCGTAGACGTCACGTAAAATCTCGCAAAGCACGCGAGAACTGTGTAACATACCCGTAGAACGCCACACTAGTGATAGGGTATGCTACATGAAAATCAGCAAAGTCAGAGCCGGATAAAAGCTGAAAGTCCCAGAGACCGTCCAGAGTAACTCTATAAATGTCTTGCAGGGCCCCTCATCCGTTTCAGGCTGTCTTTGTGGTCAGTACGGTAAATGACATCGGCGGCAGATTGAGAGTCGTGCGCCCTGTCTCCACGTCCGGCAGGGGAATTGGCTGCGCAGTAAGCCGGTCTGGTTCTTCCCAACTGTTTGCTTCCTTGGGATCGCTGCCCGTCAACTGCCATGCTTCCTCAATCTGCACGTCTTGCAGATCCTCCCAGATAATGTCGGTTAAGACCGCGTCTGTAAGTCCTCGATTGACCAGGAACACGGCGCCCTTTTCGTTCTGGGCATCATAACTTGCCGAGACATCCAATGCCGGCACAGCGCCATACAGTTTGGTCTCTACGTCCGGCGCTTTAACAAAGGCATCCAACGCATCACCACGCGCAAGATTGCTGACCAATTTGAAGACATAGTAGGAGGGGTGTTTCAACAACCCATCATCGCTGGAGTGCAGCCATGAGATAACATTGACGATCTGCGCCACACAGGCGATTTTCAGCACCTGGCTCTTACGCAGGAATACGTTTAGCCATTGGGCGACGACCAATGCGTCTTCAAGGTTGTAAATTTCTTCCGCCAGATGCGGCGCCTCCGTCCAGTTACCCGCCAGGGGATCCCCCTTGTACCAGACCTGCCACTCGTCCCAGGACAAATAGACGTCATGTTTGCTGCGCCGTTTTGCCTTTACATAGCGCAGCGTTCCTTCCAACGTATTCACGAAATCTTCAAAGACGACGGCGCTGGCCAGAAAACTGGCTGTATCGTCCTCGCGGTTTCCCGCATAGTAATGCATCGAGTGAAAATCCACGTATTCCCAGGCTATTTCCAGAACAGTACGATCCCACTCGGGATACGTCGGCATCTGGAAGTTTGACGATCCACACAGGACGGTTTTGATGGAGGGATCCTGCCACTTCATCATCTTGGCCGCCTCCAGAGCTTTGTCTCCGTAAGCAGTGGCATCCAGATGGCCAATCTGCCATGGGCCATCCATCTCATTGCCAACACACCAGTAACGCACATTATGGGGATCGCTGTATCCATGAGCGGCACGCAGATCTGACCAATAGGTCCCACCAGGCACGTTGCAGTATTCGACAAGATCGGATGCCGCCTGTATGGTGCCTGTTCCCATATTGACCCCGAGCATCGGCGCAACCCCGAGAGCTTTACAGAAGTCCATAAACTCGTTCGTACCAAACTGATTGGTTTCCAGCGACTGCCAGGCAAGCTCACGCCGCCGCGGTCGTTGGTCTTTGGGACCTACACCGTCCAGCCAGTTGTATCCACTCAAGAAATTCCCGCCGGGATAGCGGATTGTTGTATAGCCCTGATCGCGGAGGGCATCCATCACATCCGTTCGAAAACCATTTTCATCCGCAAACTGTGACCCCGGTTCATACATTCCCTCATAGACGCAGCGTCCCATATGCTCGGCAAAACCGCCGAATAATAGAGGTGAAATCGGGGCAACTGTTCGATTCGTGTCTAAGAAGACTTGAGCCGTTGAATTAGCCATGAAAGACTCCTTTGTTTGTGTTATGGAATGCGATCGACTTGCCCGATGTCACAGGGTGAGGCGATCGATTCATGAATTATTTTGTTATTTATTGGCCGCCATACCCGTCGTTGTTATCCCGGCAATGATTTTGCGCTGGAAAATAGCATAAAAGATCAGCGGGGGGATCGTGGCGATGAATGCGCCCGCAAATGCCAATCCGCGCTGAATGTAACTGCCCTGTTGGATAACCAGCAAGCCAACCGGAAGCGTTAGCATATCGCGATCGCTGAGCACAATCAGCGGCCAGAATAGATCAGCACGAATAGAATAACAATGTCCAGGCGTTTGATTCGGGCGGTTTGCGTCCTGTTCATCTGCTGGCCCTGTGCGAAATAGCGAGCTAATCACCTGCGTTCGGCTCTGACCTATGAGTCATCCGTATGCCGGCGGCGTAGGAGCTGAACCGGAGATCACTGATCTTCCTGTACAGACCCTCTCAGCTTATCGAACACGCCTTTGAGGTGGATGGCCGCTTGCTGTCTCTCTTCTTTGCCGCCTTCCCCTGTGTAGCGCATCAGCACTGCCAGAGTATGCGTGCCTTCAAAGTTCTCCATGATGATCAGGACCAGCATGGTTAGCGGCACAGCAAGGATGGCGCCGATTCCGCCTAAAAGGTAGCCCCAGACAAAAAGACCGATAAACACAACCACCGGTGAGATACTAAGCCGCTGACCCATTATCTTGGGCTGGATGAAGTTCTGCACGCCGCCGTTGATCAAAATAAAACCAACCAGGACAATGATTGCTGTCTGCAGCCCATATTGGAAATAAGCCAGGACTACCGGTGGGATGAGGGCGATGATGAAACCGATGGAGGGGATATAACCCATGAACCAGGCCAGCAGCCCCCATAACACGGCATAATCGACGCCCAGTATCAGGAGAAGGATCGTGTCGCCCAGAGCCACCAGGAAGTTTATGCCGGTCAAAACGCCGAGATATTTACGGACATCTTCGGTGAGGCGAGTCACATGCGCAATCGCCGGCATACCCGGATCCAGGCCCAGACGAGAGGGAGCCGGCATCGCAATCGCCGCGCTGATCATGAAGAAAAAGATCACCAGCGCCCAGCCAAATTGAACAAGCAGGTCCAACACGCTCGCCAGCATATTTTGGGCAACCTGGTTGGTCTGCAGGAAACGGCCCACTGACGACATCGTGGACGAAATGCCTGCTATCCCGGTACTTGTTCCCGAAGCCTGCTGCCCATCGCTGGCAATGTACTGCGGCAGTTGGCCGGCTAATCCTGTAATCGAAAAGAATGCCGTCATAATCACCAGCGCCAGCACAACGACAACCATCAAAATCGTCAGGACCAAGGAAAGCCAACCGGGTATACCTCGCTGAGTCAGCCATCCGGGGATGGGCAGAACCGTAATGGTTATAACGGCCGCAAGTAAGATCGGATTGATAATATAGGCCGATCCACGAATTCCGAACAGGATGATGAAGATGGCGGCTGCGCCAACAAGGTAGATAACCAGGCGACCAGATAGTTGTCCCATTCCTATTCCCTTTTGCAGTTTGTATACTGCGCTACCGCGTTTTCGTATGGGTCGGTCGTCGCAGGCTTGAAAGTAAAAATTTCTGTTTGCCGACTCACCCTGAAACCGTTTTCCCATATTCCTTAAGAAGAACAGCTAGCAGGCGATGATATACTGTTTTTATAACGACGGCTAGTCACCCTTTTGTAAAGCGCTTTCCAGATCGGCCACTCTGGCCTTAATCTCTACAGCCGTCTGTTCCACGGAGGCAAGCATTTTCGAGATCTCTTCTATCTGCGCCGTTAGTGCGAGGAAATCGGCCGACTGCGCTATCTCCTGCCCGGATGCCGTGTCATCAGCCGGTACAATAAAGGCATTGGCCAGATAGGCCGTAATTGTACCAAACAGCCCTACGCCCACGGTCATAATCACCGTGCCTATGATGCGCCCGGCATTCGAAACAGGATATTGATCGCCGTAGCCAACCGTGGTGATCGTCACATAGACATACCAGACCGCATCGGAAGCAGTTGTAATATTGGCGCCCGGCACCTTCGATTCCACCCACAGCATAAGCAGCCCGCCGAATTCAAGAATAAGCACCATGATGAAAACCAAGGTCAACAAGGCGCTCTGCCCGCGGTTGGAGAAGAATTCCTTGATCATCCGCGAACCGCCATACTCTCTCCCCAGCCTGTAAACGCGTAAAATGCGGAAGATACGCAGGATTTTGAACTGAGGCAGAGGCAAACTGGCCAGGAAATCCGCCCAGCCCATTTGGCGGAAGACGTAGTCCGACTTCGATTCACAGGTGAACAAGCGGTATAAAAAGTCTGCCATGAATATCGCGCTCAGCAGAAGGTCAATGATCAAGACAACCGTGTAAACATTCTCATCGGGAATCAGATAATAGAGAGCCAGGTTGACGATCGAGAGCACCGACAGAGCGCCAATGAACAGCTCATAGGAGGTATCCTTCATTTCTTTCGGCTTGTTATCCATAAACATTGTTCTCCTTTACTTCAGATCCACGGCCGTTCGCATTCGATCCCAGGATACGCGGCCGGCATCTGTGAACTGGTGATTCCGGCCACCTGCATCACACTGGCCGTTGAAAGGGCGATTGCGCTGGTCAGGGTGCTGATCATTAAGATTGTGCCCGTCGTCAGCGAAGCGACGATGGTGGATATCATGCCGGAATACAGCCCATAGACCGGGTTAACGCCGGCCAACTGAGCCTATGCCATGCCTTCTGGGATGCTGAACAAACCTGTCGCAAAACCTGAGACGATGTCAGGTCGCAAATTCTTGGAATCAGGTCGTAATGACTTTAGCAAGGCCATTGCCTAGTTCCTCCCTTAATGGACTGAGCTAATCGTGTTGCCCTGATGAAATCCTCCGTACTTCATCGGCAGTAACAAATCGTGGCAATCCTTAAGTAATCTAGAGACCTGTTCCGACTTTTTTCGTCCACGGAACCAGTTTTTCCCAATTAAGGCGCATGGCAAAATAGCGAAAAACGAAGGTCACTAACCAGGCGCTAATTGCTGCCCACCAGATCGACAAATCCCGGGAAGCTAAAATGAGATATAGCGCGGCCGCCAACAAGGTTGAACCTAAATACCACCCTCCATTAGTAAAGTATATCGGCGTGACACCAGAGGCAATATCAAGGAAGTAGCGGCCGGACAATGCCCCAGCCGCGGCAACAAAAAGGACGCCGATAAGTGGCAGGTGGACTGCCGATGCCTTCTGTACGCCTACGATGGCAAACCAGGGTAGTGAAAAAGCAAGCATAAATTTAAGCAAATTTTCCAGTCTATCCGGCTTGTTTCGCCTGACGATCAGCAAGGCAAGACACCCAGCCAGGATACTAAGGACCAAGTAAAAGGGGTTGGTGAGTGCGCTCGGTGTCTGGACGAGCAATATATCGCGTACCAGCGTGCCGCCGATACCGCCAACGATAGCCAGCCCAACGATACCCACATTGTTCCACTCGCGACGATGATCCGGACGCATAACGAGGATGGCTCCACAGAAAGCATTACTGCTAACCGCGATCAGATCGATGGCTGTCACCGAATCGAGAGCCCAAATTCCGAGTTGGTTAAGCAGGTCGCTCAAGTTCATCTCAGTTTCGCGCCCGATCCGCAGTTACTCCTGCCTGTTGTCCCCGCTGCCGCCAAAAAGACCCAATCCACGGGCTACTGAGAAGGCGGTTAATGAGGCCATGACAACGGGAAAACTATTCGTGGGCGACAGCCCCGCAACAAGGATCACGATGACTGCCAGGGCCAATGGAATCGGCACAATGGCGGCTGGAACGGCGGCCATCAAGCAGCCAACGGCCAGGCCCAGCGGGATCTGAGGGAACAGCAGATTAACGGCCGACCCCAACGTGGCACCAACAAACAAGGTTGGAAAAATCGGACCGCCGATGAATCCAAAAGCGAGTGCCCCGCTCAAAGCAACTAGTTTGGCAAGAGCGATAACGATCAAAAGACCAACCCCGATTTCCGCCGCCTGTTGGGTTGTTGTAGCCAGCCCATCCGTACCCAGGAAAAGTGTCAGCGGCAAAGCCATGCCCAACAGACCAAGCAGCACTCCCCCCAGCGTGCCCCGAATGATGGGCTGCCTCTTGAGCGGCGCCACCAGACGGCTGAGCAGCCGGAACAACAACCCGAATATGATAGCCACGGGCACGGCCAACACGCCAAACACGACGCCCAGCCCAATATCCCATACTCTTAAATCGTACACAGGCGGCTGAACTAATCCCAATAAAGGCGAGAATGCTTCTCCACCAAGAAAATAAAAAAGGCTGAATCCTACCGCGGCCGCCAGTCCGGAGATAAGTAAGGTTCCATAGTAGGCGACCGTCTGCACGTGTTTCGATTCCAGAAGCATCACGAGGAGCGCAAACGGCGACGAAAACAAGCCGGCGTAGGCAGCGGACACACTGGCAAGGACATTTGTTCGCGTTGTGTCCTTATCCAACTTCCGCCTATCAGACAACCAGGTTCCAAATCCGGCCGCCAGCATGCCGGATGGCACCTCCGGACCCAGGCTGAACCCACCCACGAGAGAGATGAGCGATGCCAGTAATGATGACGGCACGGGCCCGGGATCCAGGCGACCGACGTCGACCGCTTCAAAAACGTCGAGCTGGGCCGCAGGCGTATAATGGTGAATTAGCCCGACCAGCAGTCCCGCCGCGGTCATAATGACAACGATCGTCCAGGAACCGGAGAATGGTTCCCAGCTTGGCGGGTCCGGCCAGATCAAGGCAAGGCCAAAGTTCATAAGTCCTAAAAAGACAAAGGCGCCCAACGCGCTCAAAAATCCTGCAAACAGCCCCCAACCCAGGCTGCTCAAATAACTTCTTGATCTCAAGTCAAAACCTTCCGACATAATCCCTCACTTGATACAAAACAATTCTGTATTTCCCAGATCAGCAGACCGCAAATCGAGGCCAGCGCCGACAATTATAGTCAAAAGAGACTCCCCCACGAAAAATCTTCCGCTATTGTTTCAGGCGTTTGCTGCGAATAATCCCTTAGTCGCTCGCTGCACGCTCTTCGGCGCCCATTTCGGGCCACATCAGGTAGGCGCCCACGAAAAAGCAGATGGCGCCAACCAGGGTGAAGATGGTCGCCCAGGTTGCCAGATTGTTCAAAATCGGGTTGGGACGGACGAAGGCCATAAATGCAGAAATCATAAAGGCAATGCAGCCGAGGAAGTTAATCCACACAATCCACCAGGTAAGGCTTTTGAACTGCCAGCAGAATAGACGATGGCAAAATTCGAAGACGCCGGCAAAGCCGGAAATGAGAAAGAGGATCGACCCTACATAGTCGGGTACCCAGACCAGCAGATCATACCCCAACCACTGTACACTGATGAACGCGGTGGCCGTGGTTACATTAAAAGCGAGCGTACCGAGAAACTGGGGGAAGGTTGCCCAGAAATCAATGCGCCGCGGCTGCAAGGCAAAATAGCGCTTCTTTGGAGGACCTGAACCGGCCAACGTTTCGGGAGCATTGATCGATTGGTAATATTGGCTGTACCCGGCAGAGGTAAAGAATAAAGAACCGGTAAAATAAATCAGGTCAATCAGGTACACTTTGGTAGAACCAGCCAGTACCAAGATACTACCGCTGACAAAGTGCCAGGAACCAATCATAAACAATACGGCGATCCACCAGTTTAATGATTTGGGACGCCACAGAAACAAAGTCGGCCGTTTCTTTTCTACAACTTTTATCTCGGCAGCTTCTTCCGGCCCAAATCCTTTGCGGTGCCGCCGCGATGTCCGCGTATCAATCTGTCCATCCGGTTTTTGATGAACAACGCGAGTTACGAACGGCCCGATCTTACTTGATTCCATGTGTTTCCAATCAGCAGGAAACTCAATGTAGGTTTGGTTGACCGTCTGGGTCATCATATCCCTCCATTCAGCTAATCAATTAAAAGAGTAAAGTGGCTATTCCTCGATGTCAAGCTTTAGCCGTTAACCAGCCAGGCATCGATAAATTCCAGTAAATAGCCGCGGCCCGTAAACCAAAGATGATCAGCATGGCAACCAACCAGGAAAGGGGGAAGTTTGGAGCCAGGGTTAATAAAGCCAGATAAACAACACTACCAATCAGGATTGGGGTGGCGTAAAGGTCTTTGGTCATCAATAAAGTTGGACGATCCGTCAAAACATCGCGCACAAGGCCACCGCCAATCCCGGTGATGATGCCCATAATGATGGCGATGAGTGGTGGGTGCCCCAAACCGAGCACTTTATCAATCGCCTGAATCGTAAACAGGGCAACGCCCATCGCGTCGAGATAGAGCAGAAGCGACTGCCCCTGGGCAATTTGACGATAGATAAAAAAGGCCAGCACGGCTGCTCCGGCCGCGATCCAAATGTAGGTCAGGTCATCGACCCAAAAGACGGGGATATTGAGGATCATATCCCTAATCGTCCCGCCGCCAAGCGCGGTAACCAGGCCAAACACCAATAAGCTGAAAATGTCAGCACCCTTGCGTGCGCCAGCCAGCACTCCCGAAACCGAAAATACACCAATAGCGATAAAAGAAATCACATTAGCGAAATTTCCCATGGCTCGCTGCCCATCCTTGAAGTTAGAAGAATAACCTGGCTCATTGGGATTCAAGCCCCCGGGCGCAGTTTGCACGCGATTCGCGCCTTATCTACCTGTGGTGCACCGCGAATTCGCGCGCAAACTGCCTATCTATTTCCAGGGTCGAGGCCATAGAACCAGATCAATGCTTGAACCCGCCTGCCTCCTCTTCGGAAAGCGAAATCGATACGGGATGCTTCGAGAAGTGATTGACCGCATCCAGATAATCCTCTATGAACAGGTCAGCCAGGTCGCGACTGAAGCCGTGCTTGACCAGGATGCGCTGAATCGCCAGGTCCTCCCGGTTGGGCGGCAGCGTGTAGGCCGGAACCAGCCAGCCCTGCGTGCGCAGCCTGTCCGCCAGGTCAAACAGGGTAAAGCCGTGATCGACGCCTTCTTTGAGTTTCCAGGCCAGTGCGGGAATGCCGCCACGGCCGTCGTAAATCATCTCGAAGGGCCCCATCTTGGAAATCTCATCGGCCAGGTACTGCGCCGATACGTAGCAGGCTTCATGAATTGCCTTATATCCTTCCATGCCCAGGCGTAGAAAATTGTAGTATTGGGCTACAATCTGGCCACCGGGGCGAGAGAAATTGAGGGCAAAGGTCGGCATATTTCCGCCAAGATAGTTGACATAAAAAATCAGGTCTTCAGGCAGATCATCTGCATTACGCCAGATGACCCAGCCCACTCCCAGCGGCGCCAGGCCAAATTTGTGGCCGGAGGTATTGATCGATTTGACGCGCGGCAGACGAAAATCCCAGATCAAATCGGGGAACACAAAGGGCGCGAGGAAGCCGCCGCTGGCAGCATCGACGTGAATCGGAATGTCGAGTCCGGTATCTTCTTGCAGCTTATCGAGGGCTTCGCTGACCTCTTTCACCGGTTCGAAGTCGCAGGTAAAGGTCACGCCCAGCGTGGGTACGACGCCGATGGTATTTTCATCAACGCGCTTCAGCACCTCCTCGGCATTCATGATCAGCCGGTCGCCTTCCATGGGGATCTCGCGATGTTCGATATCCCAATAGCGCGTGAACTTATGCCAGCAAATCTGCACCGGTCCGGTGACCAGGTTGGGTTTATCGGTTGGTTTTCCGGCAGCCCGCTGGCGTTCTCGCCATTTCCAGAGCAGAGCCATGCCGCCCAGCATCGCCGCCTCGCTCGATCCGGTCGTCGAGGTGCCCAGTGTGTTTTCGGCATCGGGCGAATTCCAAAGATCGGCCATCATGTGCACACAGCGCGACTCGATTTCGGCCGTTTGCGGATATTCGTCTTTGTCGATCATGTTCTTGTCGATCGTCAGATCCATCAACTCGTGAATTTCGGGTTCGACCCAGGTCTGGCAAAAGGTAGCCAGGTTCTGGCGGGAGTTGCCGTCAAGCATCAGTTCGTCGGCTATGACCTGATAGGCGTGGCGTGCGTCATGCTGCCTGGGTGGAATCTTGTACTTGGGCATAACGTTTGATAGATCCCAGGAACCGTAAATGGTATCGCCTATCCTGTCTCGTACGTCATCTTTTCCGTGTAACATTTTTGTTCTCCTAGATTTCTAAATTGCCACAGTAAATCAACTGCTGGCGCTGCTCAATAAGGCGGGAATGGTGGGAAGATACTCGTTGAGGACGCCATCCATCCCACCCAGGAATATTTGGACGCCGATTGTGAGCAGAATCAAGCCCATAACCTTCGTCAGGGCGACGATGCCGCTCGGTCCAAGCTTCTTTTCAATCGCATCTCCGGATACGAAGAAGAAGTAGGTCATTACCATGATAATCCCAAAGCCGATAATCACAGCCGCAAGTCCCTCAAAACCATCCGTTGCCGAAAATGCTACGGCCGTCGAGATGACGCCGCCCCCGGCCAGGATCGGCGTGCCCAGAGGAGAGATTGCTTTTTCCATCTCTTTCTCTTTGGAATGTTCAATTTCTCCCTCTTCGGCTGACTGCGCCCCGTGACTCGAGCCGCTGACCATGTGGTAGCCAATCATGAACACCAGGATGCCGGCACCAAGCTTAAAGGCGGGCAGCGTGATGCCGAACAGCTCACCAATGAGCTTTCCAGCGGCGGCCATAATCACGGCGAGGAAGAAGGCAAAGATGGTGGCTCGCCTCGCCACCGCCTTTTTGGTGTCCGGATCGTCCCCGGTCGTCATGCTAATGAAAATGGGCGTATTGGCGAAGGGATTAGCCATGGCGAAAAACGTCGCAATTGAGCTGACAAGTATTGATACAAACGCTGACATATCCATATCAAGGTCTCCTTAGTGTATGTCTTAACGAAATGTGATGTACTATCGAAATGGACGGCATCAGAAAGTTGGTTCGTTCATATAACTGCCTCCTCAGATCCCCAACGTCACCGCGGCGGCGTTCGTTATCCCAATGGCAACCACCATTTTTCCTTAATCAGAGTGTTACGTACTGACTCAACTATCAAAGAGCATGCGCTGCTGGCCGCCGGCCGTCTCCAGGGCCAGACCCCCTGCGCCATCCGGTCCAGCTGCAGCAATTTGGTTCGAATATCTAGAAGATTTTTGAAATTAAGAGCTGGAGGGCGACTTACCAGTCATATCCCTCAATTCACCTCTTTCATGCGCATAGATTATCGAGGTCAACAGAATACGTCTCTCAAGAACCTTCCATTTCAGTATTAAGAAAAGCGGCCATTCGGTTTTCCCATCATTGACCGAATTGCATGCGCCGCTCGCCGCCGGCCGTCTCTAAGGCCAGATCGCCTAAACCATCCGGCCCGCCTGCGACCACATTGCTAAGCAAATCAAGATACATTAGATCCAACGAATCCTCACCACAGAAGGCCAGCGTTGTAGGCTCCAGTGTGATCGTGAAGCCGTTTTCCCGTGAATATGTGCCGCTGATGGAATTGCAGTCGGCCTGGCCTGTAAACGTGCCATCTTCTTTGAACTGGATCGTATAGTTTTCTGGATTAGAGACAGTGGCTGATTCATCCGTGTCCTTGTAGTACACAGTCTCCCATAACCAGAGGATGCCTACGATCGAATCGGATGATACAGACTCCAGCACAGATTCCGGCAAAGACTCCGTTTCAGAAACCGGCACAGAACCGCCACAGGCTGCCAAAAGAAATACAGCCAGACAGAAAACAATGAAGTTTTTTATCTTATTCATGGTTTCGTTCCTACGGTGTTGTTAAGTCATTTATCAATATCACACTGGCCACATCGCCCAGCGGCCATTTCCTGCTCAGCGACCGCTGTGGGCCATCATGTCAATCACGATAGCGATCAGCAGAGCAAAT
>JBJYWZ010000416.1:14246-18972 GCA_046259725.1 Promineifilaceae bacterium (SeqCode)
TCAGCGACCGCTGTGGGCCATCATGTCAATCACGATAGCGATCAGCAGAGCAAATGCTGCGTCCTTCTGGTCATACACTTCGACGCCATACATATCACGCACGCGGAACCAGCGCTTGGAAATTTCGGCGATTTTTTCCCGGCCGCGCTCGATCTTGTATTCATGGTCCAGGATATTGCCCTGGGCGCTCAGGTCCTGCCCGCCGGGAACATCAATTTGCCAGCGATCGCGCACCGGGGTGACCATCGCGTTATGCACTTTTAGCGCTGGCCTTCCCGACGTATCCTCAATATCCATTGTGTCGCGCACGCGGGCGACCTTCTGCTGGATCTTGTAGAGCTCCTGACCGCGGGCGTCTTCAAAGAGCAGGGTCGATCGCACACGCAGTGCCTTACCATCCACCTTGAAAACTTTCTGACCGCCTTCTGTCTCAATCCAGAAATCATCACCTATGGTAAACATGCCCTGCCGGACCTTGTAGCGCGTGGCGCCTCCGCCGGACTGCGGGCCGGTACCACGGCCTTCCTGGCGCTCATCGCGCCGTCCCTGTCTTCTACGAATTCCCATGACATACAACTCCAATCAACCGCCGCCGGCCACATGACCGGCGGCGGATTACTGACTCAATAAATAACTTAGCCTGCCACACCGGCTGCCACGGCATGGACGGCCGCATGTTCGTGCAGGTCTCTCTCCGCTTCATAGGTCGCCGGTTTGAGATCAAAGACCACCTTCTTCAACGTGCCCGTGAAAGCGTAGGGCGCTCTGTCCTCGTACGCCAGGTCGACGACGCCCCCGTTGTCGCGGCCCATGTCCATGCCGGCATAGGTTGTGAAAAGCATGGCCACGGTGTGGGGCATCGTTCCTTCGCCGATTTGCACGTCGTTAGCCCACAGCGTCACGGTACCGCCGGCCCCGGGCCTGGGCTCGTCTATCTCGAACAGCATTCTTACGGTGACATCGCCGGTCGGGATCGGCTCGGTCGAGACCTGCTTGTAAGTGTCAATGCCCAGGAACTGGTACGTGTGGATGAGGTGCCCGTCCTCGTCGACCCACAGTGAGAACCCACCAATGAAGTCGGCGAAGGCGCACAACACACCCTCGGCGCCATTTTCCGGAACTTCCAATTCAGCCTCAATGGCATAGGAACGTCCATAGATATGGGGGATCACGGTCGTTGAAACATTCTGCACGTCACCGGCGAAGCTGAACCGTGTCGCTGTCTCCATCGGCGGCAGGATGCCAAAGAACACACTGAGGCCGCCAAGCAGGGGCAGCGCGCGGTTGCGCTCCGCCTCCCGCCAGAAAAGTTCCTTGAGTTCTGCCAGCTTCTGTGGATTTTCAGCTGCTATATCGTGAGCCTGGCTGAAGTCGTCTGGTAGATAGTAGAGCTCCCACGGATCCTGCTCAGGATCATATCCGCTGCCTGGCTTAAAGCGGCTGAGCGTGGCCGGAGAGAAGTCCCAAGGCAGCTTGTCCAGGCGAGCGCAGGCCCACCAACCATCCTTGTAGATAGCGCGGCTGCCGTACATTTCAAAGTACTGCACCGTATGGCGTTCGGCCGCGCCGGCATCCTCAAATGTGTAGGAGAAGCTGGTGCCATCCATCGGTTCCTGCTCAATGCCGTCAACCACGTTTGGCTCGGGAATCCCTATTGCCTCCAGGATAGTTGGTGCCACATCAATGCAGTGCGTGAACTGGCTGCGTACCTGGTCGTCAGGCTTAATGCGCGCCGGCCAGGCGATGACCATCGGATCGCGCGTGCCGCCCAGGTGGCTGGCCATTTGTTTGCCCCATTGGAAGGGCGTGTTGTTGGCGTGCGCCCAGGATGCGGCAAAGTGAGGCGCCGTGTATTCGCCGCCAAGCCCCTCGATACCGCCCCATTTCTCGATCAGGGCCAATTGCTCTTCGGCATTGAGCACGATACCGTTGAAAAAGGTCGTCTCGTTGAAGGAGCCGGTGGTCGTGCCCTCCATGCTCGAGCCGTTGTCGCCCCAGATGTAGATGATCAGGGTGTTGTCGAGTTCACCCATGGCCTCGATTTCGTCAAGCAGCCGGCCGACATTCCAGTCGGCATTCTCCGAATAGCCGGCGAAGACCTCCATCTGGCGCGCGTAAAGTTTCTTTTCAGCATCGTTCAGCGTGTCCCAGGCGGGGTATGGCTCGGGGCGCGGTGCCAGCTCGGTATCCGGCGGCACGACGCCCAGTCGTTTCTGCCGTTCGAGGGTTCTTTCACGATACTTATCCCAGCCGTCGTCAAACTGGCCCTTGTATTTATCAGCCCACTCCTTGCCGACATGGTGCGGCGCGTGGCTGCAGCCGGTGGAGTAGTAAAGGAACCACGGCTTGCGGGCATTGTGAGCGCGGACGGCATGCAGCCATTCGATGCTCTTATCGGTAATGTCGTCCGGGAAGTAGTAAAGCTTTCCGTCCTTGCCCTCAGGAACGCCAAGGACCGAATTGTCCTGGGTGATAATCGGGTCGTACTGGCCGGCGGCGCCGGTCAGGAATCCCCACCAGTGGTCGAAGCCCCAGGCCTGCGGCCAATGTTCAAAGGGGCCTGCCGGACCCATTTCGTGGCCCGGCGTCATGTGCCACTTGCCGAAACCGCCGGTAACGTAGCCGTTTTCTTTCAAGATACGCGGCAGCGCCGTGCAGGTACGCGGACGTGTTCCGGTGTAGCCGGGGAACGGGCCCGGAAATTCAGCAATGCCGCCCATGCCGACACGGTGATGGTTGCGACCGGTGAGCATGGCCGCGCGGGTCGGCGAGCAGACGGCCGTGACGTGAAAAGCATTGTAAGTCAGGCCCATTTCCTGTACCCGCTCTAACGCCGGTGTGCGGATCTCACCACCATAAGCTTCCGGCCCGCCGAACCCGGCATCATCAATGAGAACCACAAGCACATTGGGAGCGTCTTCGGGAGCCTGTGGGCCGGGGATAAAACTGTAGTCGGCGACCGATACATCCATAGTGCGCCCAATAGCCCCGCCAAATTTGCGATCGGGAATGGGCAGTACCGTGCGGTCAGGATTAAACTTTCCTCTGGCTTCCTCCAGGGCTTCTTTGAGCCCTTCATCGATCACGGCCACGGATTTAGCCGGCGAATCGACCAGCTCTTGTTCCGCCGCCAGGCGATCTGTTTCGCGCACGATAGCCATGATCGCCGCCATGCCCGGTTTGAGTTTGTCACCAAGCCCGCTCTCGATGCCGCTCTCCAATTTATTCTTGGCGAACTTCCCGACCACGGCGCCGGCCGCTGCGCCTACGGCAACCGAAGCCAGCAGCGGTGGCGCGGCAAGACCGACCAGGAGGCCGACACCGCCGCCCCAACCCGCGCCTTTTCGGCCAAGATGATCGCCCGTTTCGCTGACGGTTATTTGACCGTCCTCATTTTTCTGAACGAGGATCATGCCGTCGCTCTTGATAGACCTGTCTTTAACAAGCTGTACAAGCGCGTCGAAGTTCTCCTTGGCCGGCTCAATCGCCCGGTAACCGGCGATAATGACGATATTTTTGTCCTTGCTCATTCAAACAGCTCCTTTGCTTAACCCAGACCCACGCGGCTCTTAAGGACCAACTGCTTAATCTTCCAGGGCTGCGGCTGCCTCAAGCTCGGCCGCACCAACGGCGGCATCGACGGCGCTCTCGTCAGCCAATTCCCTGGCTGCCAATGCGGCAGCTTCGCTGATTTCCAGCTCCGCCGCACCGCGCGCCGCAGTTACCAGACCTGCCTCAGCCAGTTCCTGGCTGCGCTCGTCTAGTGCTTCGGAAACGGCCGATCTCACCAAACCTTCTGCCACTTCTTCACTGCCAAGTCCTTCCAGCTGAGCGGCTTCTTTCCCGATAACCTGTGACAGCGCTCGCGTGCCGGCGGCGCGCAGGATCGCCTCTACCGCCAGGTGCTGCATCGACTCACCACGGCTCTCCAGGAAATTCGCCAATACGGGCATTTCCAGCAAGTCAACCACGTCGCTGACGGCCCACAGTTCACCGGCGGTTCGCGCCAGTTCGAGGCCGAACTCCAGGTCCTCTTCACTCATCAGGCCGACTAAGGCGCTGGTTGCGTCGATATCCTCGGCAAGCGCCAGCATTTCGACGCCTTCCGCGACGTCGACGATCCCTGCCGCAGCAGCAATTTCACCTAATTTTGCAACGCGATCAGCGACGATTTCCTCGTCCACCGCACGAGTCAGGTCACTTGCCCCGGCGGCAAGCTCAGCAGCGGCAATGGCGGACGCTTCTTCCGCTTCGTCCATTTCCTCTGCCGACACAAGCAGTTCATCTTCGCCTTCTTGCTCGAGCTCTTCGGCAATTACTTCGTCGTTTTTATTACTCTTTTTAGCCATGTTTATTTCTCCTCTAAACGGGCTTCTCCTAAAGTACTTTTTCAAATGGTGAAACAGTCCATCAAATACGACGGCGGGATGTACGCCTGGCGACACGACGTGTGGTGCGCGCCGGCGTCCCTGGTGTTCGCCGTTCCGTCCGTCGGACTGTCCGCCGAGCCACTCTCCTGGGTGCTGGCATGTGTCAATCTCCTGCTGCCATACGGGTAAACTAGATAGATAACTCGTCTCAACTAATCAAGTGCGAGCACGGGCGCTCAGCCGGCAAGCAGTTTCGCCTTAGCCGAGGCGAATTCCTCATCGCTCAGAACACCCTGGCTGTGCAAATTGGCGAGCTGCTGAAGCTGCGCTGTCAAATCTGGCTCAGCGGCTGGTGC
>JBJYWZ010000417.1:0-6332 GCA_046259725.1 Promineifilaceae bacterium (SeqCode)
TCGCGGAAAATGGCTGGGTAGGTGAAGCGATTGAGCATGCATTGGCAGCCAATGAACCCATCACGGCTTTGGCAGTTTTCGCCGATAATCGTAATGCGGCACTTAATGGTGAGCGCTGGCATCAATTAGAACAGTGGGTTCGTTTATTTCCTGAAGATGTTGTCGAAAACAACCCCCTTCTCTTGCTGACCAGAGCCCATCTTCCCCTCGCCTATGGCTTTGACTATGACCTGGAACCCCTCCTTACCCAGGCCGGATCCCTGTTGGCAAATTTGCCGGCAGATTCACCGGAGCTACAGAAGCTCTGGGCTGAAGTGACCTATTTCAGCGGGCTGGGTGCGCTCATGATGGGACCGGCAGCCACGGCAATCGATGCCGGTGCAAAAATGAAAGAGTTGCTGCCGGCGGATGCTTATTATTTGCGCGGTCAGGCACTTGCTTTGGAAGCGTTTGGGCATCAAATGTCAGGTAACATCAAGCAAAGCGACCAAATGTTTCATGAGGCGCTTGATGCAGACAATTGGCCGGCAAACCTGCAGATCAAAGCATACTTTAATCTAACCATCCTGTACTTCATGGACGCGGACCTGGCCACAGCACAAATCTTTGCCGAAAAGGGTATCGAGCTTGCCTCAAAACATAAACTAGATGCGTCGGAAGCCAGATGTTTCGGGGGAACGACCTACTATTTGCAGAATGATTTGACGCAGGCGGAATCCCGTCTACTGCCGGTAACGTTACACACAGCCTGGATCGATCCGGTCATACTTGCGCACGCCGCCTGTACATTGATGCACCTTTACTACGCTCAGGGAAAGGCGGAAAAGGCCAGGGCGATCGCGCAGCAAGCTCGCTCTCAACTGGAGGAACAGGATAACGTATTTTCGCTGCAATTGTTTGATATGTTTCAAGGAGAACTGGCACTTGAGCAGGGAGATGCAGCCTATGCTCGTCAGCTGATCATACCGCTTAGTGTCTCGTTGCAGCTTCCAATCTGGTTCTGGCATTACTATATTCCCCAACTAACCCCAATCAAGTTATGGTTGGCTGAAGGCGAGAAAGTAGACCGAGCGCTTGCTCTGCTTACGGAGATGGATGAGTTCTTGCGAAAGTTGAATCGTAACATCCATCGCATTGATATTTTGGCTTTGCAGGCGCTCGCTTACAAGTCCCTGCACAATTGGCCAAAGGCTCTGGAAAAACTTGCGCAATCTGTGGAATTGGCAGCACAGGGGAAACTCATCCGCAATTATCTCGATTTGGGACCCCAAATGCGCGAGTTGTTGGCTCAATTGTATAGACAGAAAGGCCTGGATGACAGAATTGATTGGCCATACATTGCTGAAATATTGGATGCCTTTTCTTTAGCAAACGCTGAGGATGACAGAAGTGCATCTACCCCATCCAATTCCGTTGACCCTTTGACCGGGCGCGAACGAGAAGTACTCAAATATCTGGCGACGGACCTTTCGACGAAGGAAATTGCTGAGACAATGAGTGTCACCTGGTCGACAACGCGCACACACATCAAGAATATATACAGCAAACTGGGCGTACACGGCCGTTATGAAGCTGTCCAGTACGCTGAAGAACACAAACTGCTGTAACCTCCCCCCACCATCTCTCTTCCAAAAAAATACCCCACATTTCTACCCCACTGGGGTATTACAGCCTGCCACTGGATTCTTATAATGATTCTTGGACCTGGATTTTGCATCGTCTAAATAACGGTCAAATTCCAGGCATGGTCATCATTAAGAGTTGAATATTCTTTTGCAAAACGCCTAACTCCCGGTCTGAAATCGTAAAGGGGGACAAAAATTATGCGACCTCCCTATGATGGTCCTGGTATCTACACCGTTCACATAGAGGGCACGCTGGATGAGAGCTGGGCCGATCGCCTTGGTGGCTTGAGCATCACGGCATATGAGGAAGATGAAAAAAGCGTCCGAGTGGTCACCGTATTAAAGGGCAGTCTGCCCGATCAGGCGGCACTGCTTGGCGTCTTAAGCACGCTGTACAACATGCGTTACCCATTGCTTTTGGTCAGGTATCTCCGGCCCGATTCAGGCAACGAGACGGCCATACCTGATCTACAACGACACCGCGAATAATCTTTGTGAGTTGGTCGATAAATGTGTCCAGAAGGTGACTAAACAGAAGCAAAGTAGGAGGACTAGAAGTGCTCAACGAAATCTTGACCACAATCGCCAGCCTGGCGCTGAATCTATTTATTGTTACCAGTATGTTGGCCATGGGCATGAGCCTGACGGTCAAACAAATCTTGGATCCGCTCCGCAACGTGCGCATGGTGGTCCTGGTGTTGTTGGGCAACTTTATCCTGGTTCCGGCGCTGGCCTGGCTGCTGACGGCCGTGCTGCCCATGGGCCAACCGCAGGCCACGGCCCTCATCCTGGTAGGAGCCTGCGCCGGAGCACCCTTCTTGCCCAAGCTGGCCCAGATGTCGAAAGGCAACCTAGCGCTGTCCGTAGGTCTGATGGTCCTACTGATGGTAGTCACCATTTTCTATGCCCCGCTGGTGCTGCCCCTGCTGCTGCCCGGCGCCCAGGTAGATGCCGCGGCAATCGCCCAATCGCTGATCCTGCTGATGCTGCTGCCGCTGGCGATAGGGCTCTTGGTCAAATGGCGCTATGCAAACATGGCCGGAGAGTGGCAGCCGCACCTGTCGCAGGCCTCCACTATCAGTCTTTTAGCCCTGATTGTGGCGGCGCTGCTGCTGCAGTTTCGCAACATTATCGGCGCCATTGGCAGTTGGTTGATTCTAGGCACTTTGCTGCTGACGCTGGGGGCGCTGGCCATCGGCTATTTCCTGAGCATAGGCAGCGATGCGGCGGACCGCAAGGTAACCGCGCTGGGCACGGGCCAACGTAATCTGTCGGCAGCCCTGCTGGTAGGGGCCAGTTTTGGCGATTCCGAAACGCTGGTCATGACTCTGGTAGCCTCCCTGATCTTGGTGGTTGTTCTGATTGTAATCAGCGGCGAACTTGGCAAGCGCGCAACGGCCGCCCAAACAAAAGGTGCTTTACAAAGTTAGTTTATTGAATGCCGGCATGGTGCCGGACCAAATCATTTTAAGGAGAAAATGAAATGAGCGATAAAGAGAAATCAGCAGTATACAACATTCTAGCCTTCAACTTTGCGGGCGAGAAAACGGCCGAAGAAACGGTCAAAGAGATCAAAAAATCCGGCGCTTTGGAAGGCCAGGCCATCGTTGCCGAAGCCATCGTCGCCGTCGATGACAAGGGCAAACCACATATCCACGAACCGGGGCACGGCGCCTTGGGCGGAACCATTGGCGCCGTTGGCGGCGGCCTGCTGGGACTGATTGGCGGCCCGGTTGGGCTGCTGGCCTGGATGGTTGGCGGCGCTGCGGTTGGCGGTGTAGCAGGCAAATATCTGGGACGGCCGTTTCCCAAGGACGATCTCAAAGAAATCGGCGAGAAGATGCAGCCCGACACCTCTGCTTTCCTGCTTCTGGTTGAAGATGTAGAAAGCGAAGTCGTCATTGACAAAATGAAGGGTTACAACGCCAATGTCGTCACCCTGACCGTCGGTGATGAGCTTTCCGGCGAAATTGCCCAAATGGTAGCCACCGATGCCACCGTCACCGATGACGGTGGTGACACTGACAAGTAAAAAATATTATTCCCTGCCGGAGGTTGCCAATCTCCGGCAGGATCTTATAGGAGATATGCCAATGATAGAAAAAATGAGTGAAAGTTCCGGTCCGGTAGCAGGCTACAAAGTTGAGGGCAAAGTGACGCCCGATGATTACCGGCAGCTTGAGCCGGAAGTCAAGGCGCTGGCGGACAAGTACGACACCATTAGTGTCCTGCTTGATCTACAGGAGTTTACCGGCGAAGAAGTCAAAGCGTGGCTGCCCGATCTCAAATTCGGCCATCGTTTCCACGACAAGATAGCCAGAATGGCGATTGTCGGCGACAAGCGCTGGGAAACGTGGATGACCGAGATCGTCAGGCCCTTCTATGCCAGAAAAGGCAAATTCTTCCTTCCCGAAGATGCAGATCAGGCCTGGGCCTGGCTGCGTGAGAAGGGGCTCGATGACGAAAGTTAGCGTCCCACGAAGCAGCTAGTTAGTTCCAACTGCCCCTGTTATTAGCGACTCGTGCATGTAACATGGACCGTGCGCGGGATTGGTTTTGCGCTTGAGATATATAAGAAAGCGACAATTGGCAATTACGAAAGGAGTTATGCAATGGCTGAAAAGAAAAGCTATCCTGAGGAATATACCGAGAAAGTATTTAAGGGTAAGATCGCACTTGATACGCGCGACTCGACTCCCGACTGGACGCCTTATATGCCCCCTATTGCCCCTAAGGACGCGCCAAACGTGCTCTTCATCTTGTACGATGATACCGGGTTGGCCGCCTGGTCACCTTACGGGGGCAGGATTAATATGCCGGCGGCGCAGAAACTTGCCGATCGCGGCCTGCTCTATACTCAATGGCACACGTGCTCCTTGTGTGCCCCCACCCGCTCCACCATCCTGACCGGCCGCAACCACCACGTCAACGGCTTCGCCGAAATCGCTGAGGCTTCCAATGGTTTCCCCGGCAGTCACGCCCGCATACCCGACCAGTGCGCCACCGCGGCTCACCTTCTACAGGATGCCGGCTGGAGCACCTTCTGGGTGGGCAAGAACCACAATGTACCCGAGCAAGATTTGGGCCCCGGCGGGTATAAAGGCTCGTGGCCCTTGCAAAAAGGCTTCGACCGTTTCTACGGCTTCCTGGGCGGCGAGACCAACCAGTGGTTCCCGGATCTGGTCGAAGACAACCACTACATTGATCAGCCGTACCTGCCCGAGGAAGGCTACCATCTGTCCAAGGACCTGGCCGACCAGGCAATCCGCATGATCCGCGACAACAAGGGCAGCAACCCCTCCAAGCCGTGGTATATGTGGTTCTGCCCGGGCGCCAACCACGCTCCCCACCAGTGCCCCCAGGAGTATATTGACAAATACAAGGGCAAGTTCGACGATGGGTATGCGGCCTACCGTGAGTGGGCGCTTGAACGCATGATCGAGAAAGGTGTGTTTCCCGAGGATACCAAGCTGACACCGATCAACCCGTTGCCGGAGGAGATAGCCAACCCCGCGGATGCCGTTCGCCCGTGGGATACGTTGAACGACGATGAGAAGAAGCTCTTCTCGCGCATGGCTGAGGTCTGGGCTGCTGCCTCCGAGTACGCCGATGCGCAGATCGAGCGCCTGATCGACTACCTGGAGGAATCGGGCCAACTCGACAACACCCTGGTGTTCTACGCGGCCGACAACGGCACTTCTGGCGAAGGCTCGCCGAACGGTTCGGTCAACGAGAACAAGCTGTTTAATAACTGGCCAGATGATCTCCAGCAGAACATGACGATGATCGACAAGCTCGGGGGACCAGATTGCTACAATCACATGCCGACGGGTTGGGCAGTGGCTTTCTCGACCCCGTTTAAGATGTTCAAGCGCTACTCAGAGTATTCCGGCGGCACCTGCGACCCTATGATCATCTCCTGGCCTAAGGGCATCAAGGCGCGCGGCGAGGTCCGGCACCAGTACCACCACTCCAACGATATCGCTGCGACCATCCTGGATGTGTGCGGGCTGGAGATGCCCGATACCTATCGCGGCGTGAAGCAGTACCCGATGGCGGGTGTCTCGATGCGCTACAGTTTCGACGCCGACCCGGACGGGCCGACCCAGAAGAAGCGTCAATACTTCGAGATGATGGGCACGCGCGGCATCTGGGAAGACGGCTGGCGCGCGGCTTCCGTCCATGCACCGATCACCGGACGCGGGCGCTTCGACGAGGACGAGTGGGAATTGTACCACGTGGATGAGGATCGCTCCGAGTCGACCGACCTGGCCAAGAAGTACCCGGAAAAGCTCGAGCACCTCAAGCAGTTGTGGATGGATGAAGCCCACAGGAACCTGGTGCTGCCCCTCGATGACCGCACGGCCAGGGAGCTCCTCACCATACCTCGACCGTCGACTGAACCGCCGCGGGAGCGCTACATCTATTACCCGGACACCACCGCGGTGCCTGAAAGTGTGGCGGCCAACGTGCGCGGGCGGTCATACAAGATTTTGGGCGACGTGGAGGTCGGCGAGGACTGCTCAGGCGTCATCTTCGCCCACGGTTCACGCTTCGGCGGGCACTCCTTGTTCATCAAAGACAAGAAGCTGAACTACGTCTACAACTTCCTGGGCATCCCGCCGGAACAGCGGCTCGTCTCCAGTGAGGAGCTGAAGCCGGGCAAGTACACGCTGGGTGTGGAATTCATCCGGGAGAAGGCGGGCG
>JBJYWZ010000418.1:0-2253 GCA_046259725.1 Promineifilaceae bacterium (SeqCode)
AATCAGGCTGGAATCAGGCTGGACCTTGTTTGATTCGCCGCGGTGAGCTACTGTAATGCTTGTGATTCTTGTTCGCGCGAGGGACGTTATCGGACGCCTCGACTGGAAGGGCTTCCGAGCGCAACCGTTTGAAAGTAAAGAGGATTTAAGTGATGAGTGTGAAGCGATGCCTAATAGCTGCAACCGTATGGGGTGTTCTGTCGGCAACCGGTTTTGCGTCCGCCGCGCCCGCACAGGGTATTGGCCAGGGTGGAACTCCTCCGGGTCAGGGCGGTTGCCCACCAGGGCAACAAAAGAAAGGTCTTTGCACTAAAGCGCCGGAGATTGACGCTGCTGCGGGCGTGCAAGCGGCTGCTTTGCTGACCGGCGTATTGCTCCTTTTGGGCGATAGAGCCCGCCGGCTCAAGAGTTAGACAGGGTTCCTTTCGCAGCGTTTGGTGGCGGGCCTTCGGATTCGGATAGCCCGCGAGTGCGGAGTTCTGTGTGTACTTTGTGCCGAGAGGTGCGCTTCATTCCATACCTTCGCCCGACAGGCTTCGTTGGGTGGTGGCGAGCGCGACTTTAGCTGCAGAGATTATCTGGCTGACAGCTGTTTTCCATGCCCCAGACGCGGCTGCCGCGTCGCATTGGAGCTGGAAGGCCGTTCTGACTGTCTTCAACAATGGGTACCACTACACGGCGGCGATCATATTCTCCGCCACCCTCTTTCTCGCTGCGAGCCCCAACCTCGACGCCATCCTCAAAGCATTGCGTAACCCGCCCGGCTACCGCTGGTCGGTATGGGTCGTTCTGCATAGCCTTGCATTCCTCGTATTCGTTCTCGTTACGTCCGCAGCATTCGGCGCGCGGCCCGATGACTCTGCGCGATCGGTGTTCGTGTTGGCCAGCTGGGTTACCGCCGGATCCGCGACCTTAATCTTCTGGCTTCTTGTCCTTGCGCCAGCCGCTGCCTGGTTCAGGGTGCTCCGTGAGCAACAGCTCAACATCTTCATAGGTTTTCTTGCAGGCGCGGCTACTTGGCTGGTCGGTCTGCTGGCCCAAAACCTTTGGAAACCGCTTGCCGGGGGGACTCTTCGGTTAAGCGCTCTGCTTCTTTCCCTGATCTACCCGGAGGTCGTGTACGACCCAACGCAGGGGCTAGTGGGAACGCGTACCTATTTCGTAGAGATCTACCCTGTATGCTCGGGGTACGAGGGTATCACGCTCGTGACCGTATTCGTCGCGACCTATCTGTGGATCTTCCGCAAGGAGTTGCCGTTCCCCAAGGCATTTGTTCTTTTTCCCATCGGCATCGGTAGCATCTGGTTGGCCAATGTCCTGCGTATCACGACGCTTATCGCGGTGGGCACATCCGGCTCCTCCGAGGTTGCGAGTGGCGGCTTTCATTCGCAAGCGGGATGGATTGGTTTTACCCTTGTTGCGCTCGGCCTGATCGCGATCTCTCACCGCTGGTTGTCGTCTGCCAGATTAGCCCGTCCCCCGGCTGCAGTAGGGAGCCGACCTGAGGTTGTCCTCCTGACGCCACTGCTTGTTCTTATGGCAACGTCTATGGTTGTCGCGGCCGCGTCCTCCGGCTTTGATGCGTTCTATCCGCTGGGAGTGATTACGACGGGAGCCATTCTGTGGTATCACCGTACGTCATACCGGGCGTTGTTCGGATGTTGGTCGTGGGAGCCACTTGCGCTCGGGACGCTCGTGTTCGTGATTTGGGTGTTTCTTCTGCCCGGAAGTGCTAGGGACAGTCAGGTTCTAGCCGATCGACTTACCGGCTTGCCGCCGTGGCTTGCCACGGTCTGGATCCTTTTTCGCTTGCTCGGCTCCGTCGTTACCGTTCCGTTGGCGGAGGAACTCGCCTTTCGCGGGTATCTGATCCGCAAGCTCGTCGCCAAAGACTTTGAGAAGGTTCGGCCGGGGCATTTCACCTGGTTCTCGTTCATTACCTCGTCACTCCTCTTCGGATTTCTCCATCAGCACTGGCTTGCTGGGGCAATCGCGGGCGCTGCTTTCGCCCTTGCTCTCTATCGCCGGGGTCGTGTCGGTGATGCGATCATCGCCCACATGACCAGCAATGCATTGATTGGTTTGGCCGTGCTTGGCGCCGGCCATTGGAGATACTGGACCTAGCAAGAAGGATCTCCATCGGAGAAACGTGCTGCTTGGCTCATACTCCCAATAGCGACTGCGAGCGTTAGCGCACAAGCTTTGCCGCTGTGTGTCGAATTCCTCCACCGAATGCCGAAGAACGCCGACAGA
>JBJYWZ010000419.1:0-1605 GCA_046259725.1 Promineifilaceae bacterium (SeqCode)
TGGACACGCTTTGTCAAGTCCGAAGACGAGGGTTAGGCGCGCAGGCATGGCAGTGCCCATGAGTGCTGAACGGGCGCCGCCGGAGGCAGGGAAACGGTTATGTGAGATAATCACCCCGGTACTCCGATGAGAAGCAGTCCTATAGAACTGGTAGATATGGATTACTGTGATCTCTCCCGAAAGAGGAGAGCTTGCGCGAGATGGTGAGCCTCATCGTAGCTTTGTCCGGTTTGCCATAGCTTCCACAGGATAGCCAGCCAGCGGTTGGCCAGTGCCCTGCACGCATGGTTGTACGAGTGTCCCCGGTTCCGGACCTGGTGGAAATAGGTGATGGCCCACGGCGAACATCTGAGTGATGCCACGGCCCACTGTTGCGCATAGGTTCGGAACTCATGGTCACACGCTTGTCGAAAATGGACCGTGTGCCGTTTGCCACTCTTGACTGTTACCGGAGCGGTGCCGGCCAACGCTTGCACTGCTCCCGAGTAGGGAAAGCGCTCACGATGATCGCCAAACTTGACCAAAAGCGCAGCAGCTAGGTGTTTTCCTACCCCTGGCAGCGAGGCAAAGATAGGCGCATCCGCATGTTCGGCATAGAGGGTAGCAATCCCTTTCTCCACCTGGCTGATGAACCGCTTCACTTGCACCAGCATTTGCGCCAGCATCACCGCCTCGTCCTGATAGGCAGTCACTATCACTGGTGATGCTTGCGGATACGGTGCTTTCAGCTTAGCGTAGGCAGCTGCCGTTCTGCGCGTTCCATAGGCGTGCTCGCGGGCAAAAGCCTGAAACTCGCTTTGGCTCAGGGCCTGGGCATCTTCTGGCGCGGGATAGCGTTGAATGAAATCCAGCCCTATATAGCTTTTCAGGTCAAAGGCTTCCAGCGCTGCCGGGTAGTAGCGATGTAATACCTGTCGCAACTGATTGACATGTACGACTTTGTCTGTGACCAGTTGGCGACGCATTCGTACTTTGGCGCGCAAGCGCTGCGTCAACTCGCTGTCCGGTTGCCAGGGAATCAATCGCTGTCGGTCCGTCCGCAGCAGATTGCCTATCAGATTTCCGTCACTCTCGTCTGTGCGTGCGCCGCTCTGTCGATAGCTCGCTTGCCGGCTGCGCGTCACGTTGGGCGGTATCACGTACACTTGTTGGTAGCCATGTCCCCACAGCCAGTCTACTATCAGATTGTGTGCGGTTTCCAGCCCAACTACGCAGTCCCCAGCTCCCACGCCCAATTGTTCACGCAGCCTGTCCAACTCGATAAACCCTTTCGCACTATGGTCTACCGTCCGCTGGCATAACTCCTTTCCCCAGCGGTCTACGAACACGGCCGTATGGCTCTTTTCACTCCAGTCGATCCCAAGATATACTTCCATTTGATCCTCCTTGCTTCTTGCTCGGAGTTTCATCGGCGGACGCAGGTTGCCGTTTTCCTGTTAGGGCGCTCGTGGCGCAACACGCTTTCGACGGTACACCTGGCGTGGTTTGGGAGGACGGTCCAACGAAGGCGCTCGTGGCGCAGATTCCCGCAGGTCCTCTGTTCCCAAACCCGGTGCCGATGTGATTCTATGGGCGATTATCTCATCCCTATATTACCGCATCGGC
>JBJYWZ010000420.1:0-1804 GCA_046259725.1 Promineifilaceae bacterium (SeqCode)
ATATAGCTCACGGTGCTCGGCCGGGTAGAGGTGCAGCAAAACGCGGTAGAGCCGTTCGGCCGTTTTCATGGCAGCGCCCCCAGCACATTTTTGTCGCGCGCGATCGCCACCATCTCGGCCAGTCGTTCGCTCTCCGCGGCCAGCACATCCCGCCCCAGGCCGCTGAGCGCGTAATAGCGGCGGCGCGCATCGTCCAGCGCCGGGTCGGGCCGTTCGCCCGTTTCGCTGATCAGGCCCCCCTTGCGCAGGCGCTTGATGGCTCCATACAGCGTGCCCGGCCCCATTGAGACGCTGCCGTTGCTGCTCGTTTCCACCTCGCGCATGATCGCGTAACCGTGCTTTTCGCCGTCGGCCAGGGCCAGGAGGATGTGGAAAACGGCCGTTGTCAGCGGCAGGTAGCTCTGCGGTTTATTTGTCGCGTCGGGCATTCTACTACATCGACCTCCGATACACTCTATCGTCTGACGATATAGTATCAAATTTCTCTACCGCCTGTCAATAACGACCTCAATTCGCTATCGCCATCGCTTTCGCAATCGCCCTGCGAAAAAATAAAATGTAAAATACCCGCAAACGCTTCCCGGCTCCTCAGCCATACAAGCGCCGCCGCAAATGCCCATCAAAACCGATGCCGCGTCGCGAAGCAAATTGAACAAATAAGAAACGTTGATTCCATTAAACGGAGCGAAACATGACACGAGCCAGACTGCGTGATTTAGGAATTACCATCGGCACGCTGCCCACCGGCGAATTCAATGCCATTACCGATGTGCCCGGCATCTGGGTCGGCCATAAGACGCTGATTTACGACGAGCCGCGCATCGCGCGCACCGGCGTCACGGCCATTGTTCCCCGTGAGGGCGCGGTGTGGCGCGACAACGCCTTCGCCGCCTTTCATTCCTTCAACGGCTGCGGGGAAATGACCGGTATCCATTGGCTGGCCGAGTCCGGCCTGCTCTGCTACCCCATCCTCCTGACCAATACCCACCACGTGGGCACGGTGCACGAGGCGCTGATCGCTTACGGCGTCGAAAGCGGGTTGGCCCCGGCATCAGGGCTGCCGGTCGTCGGCGAGACCTGGGACGGCTGGCTGAATGACATGGACGGCTTCCATATCACGCGCGAGCATGTTTACGAGGCGCTGCAAGCCGCCGCGCCCGGCCCCGTCGCTGAAGGCAGTGTCGGCGGGGGAACGGGCATGATCTGCCACGATTTTAAGGGCGGTATCGGCACGGCCTCACGCCTGGTGGAGATTGCCGGCGAGACCTATACGCTGGGCGCGCTGGTACAGGCGAATCACGGCAGCCGCGAGGATTTCCGCGTAGATGGCGTGCCGGTCGGCCGTTTCCTCGACTACATGCGTGTGCCCCTGGCCTGGGGCAACCAGCCGCCGCCCGGCGGCTCCATCATCATTATCATTGCCACGGACGCCCCGCTGATCGCCGGCCAATGCGCGCGCCTGGCGCAGCGTGCGGCCCTGGGCATGGCCCGCGTGGGCGGCATCGGCCATAACGGCAGCGGCGACCTTTTCCTCGCCTTCGCCACGGGCAACAGCGTTCCCGCCGATCGCCGGGAGCCTTTCGACATCCGCTACCTGCCCAACTTCATGATGAATACGCTCTTCAGCGCCGTCGCCGAGGCGGTGGAAGAGGCCATCCTCAACGCGCTGACAGCCGCGGAAACCATGACCGGCATTGAGGGCAACACCGCATACGCGCTGCCCCTGGATGAGATGGTGAGGCTGGTAAGCAGTAAACAGTAAACAGTATTCAGTACTGTCTACTGTTCACTGTCCACTGTTCAC
>JBJYWZ010000421.1:0-1923 GCA_046259725.1 Promineifilaceae bacterium (SeqCode)
ATGAGGATGCGCGGGTCGGCCAGGATGGCGCGGGCGATGGCCAACAGCTGGCGCTGCCCCTGGCTGAAATTGTGCCCTTTTTCCGATACCTTCGTTTCATAGCCGTGCGGCAGGCGGCGAATGAACCAGTCGGCGTTAGCCATTTTTGCCGCGGCGATGACTTCTTCATCCGTGGCCGATAGACGGCCGTAACGAATGTTGTTCATCACCGTATCGGCAAAGAGGAAGGTGTCCTGCAGCACGATGCCTAACGACGAGCGCAGGGAGTCCTGGGTCACCTCGCGTATGTCACGGCCGTCGATCAGGATACGGCCGTCCTGCACATCGTAGAAACGGCTGAGCAGATTGATCACGGTCGTTTTGCCGGCGCCGGTCGGCCCGACGAGGGCGATCGTCTGCCCCGCTTCAGCTTCCAGAGACACGTCGCGCAGCACCGGATCATGCCCATCATAGCCAAAGGTCACGTGGTCGAAGACGACGCGCCCCTGCACGCCGGCCAGCGGCTGCGCGCCGGGCGCGTTTTGTACATCCGGCTCGGCGTCGAGGACGGCAAAGATGCGCTCCGCGCCGGCCAGCGCCGACTGCAGCTGGTTGTAGAGCATGGCGATGCCGCGTAAGGGGCGGAAGAAGTTGTTGATATAGACCACGAAGGTGGCGATGACGCCGACGGTGACGATGTCCTGCAGGGCCAGCCAGCCGCCCAGCAGCGCGGTCACGGCCACCGTGATCGTGCTCATGGTGGTGAACATGGGGCCCAGGGCGGCGGTGATGATGTCGGCGCGGGTGCCGGATTGGCGGTTGGCGTCGTTGGCGACTTCAAACTGCGCCAGGGCGTCGGATGAGCGGGCGAAGGCCTGCACCACGCGCATGCCGTTGATGTTTTCCTCCATAACGGCGTTCATGGCGCCCAGGTTTTGCTGCACCTCGCGGAAAGCGACGCGGCTGCGGCGGGTGACGAGACTGGTGATAGTGAGCATGAGGGGCAGGATGATCAGCGTGCCGATGGCCAGCTGCCAGTTGAGCAGGAACATGGCCACCATGATCCCGCCCAGGGTCAGCACATTGGTCAGGAACTGGATCAGGCCGTTGGAGAGGACCTGGTTGATCGCTTCGCTGTCGTTGCTGACGCGGCTCATCAGGTCGCCTACCTGGTGGCGGTCGTGATAGGAGAGAGAAAGCCGCTGCAAATGGGTAAAGAGCTCTTCACGGATGTCGGCCACGACGCGCTGGCCGACGTCGACCATGAGGATGCCGTAAACGATGCCCGCGGCGCCGCCGGCGATGTAGATCAGCAGCATGGCCAGCACGATCTGGGCCAGGAGCGCGACGTCGCCGGGCGTGATGGCTTCATCGAGGGCGCGGCCGAAGAGAATGGGGCCGGCCAATGTGGCCAGCGTGCCGATGACGATCAGCACAGCGATGAGCAGCAGTTTCCCGCTGTAGGGGCGGGCGTAGCTGAGGAGGCGGGCAATGGTGGCCCGCGCCGAAGTGGCGCTTTCGCCGGTGAGGGCGCCGCCGCCGTAGCCCAGGCGCGGCAGGTTCCTTCTACCGCTCATGCCCGCGCCTCCTTTTCGTCTGCGTCCCCGGCGGAGGGCGCATCACCTAACTGGGACTGGTAGATCTCCTGGTAAATGGGACTGCTTTGCAGCAGTTCATGGTGGGTGCCGCGGGCGGCGATACGGCCGTGATCGAGCACCAGGATCTGGTCGGCGTGCAGCACGGAGGAGATACGCTGGGCAACGATGAACAACGTGCTGCCCACATTGGAATTTTCCAGTGCGGCCTGGATGCGCGCCTCGGTGTCGCTGTCGACGGCGCTGGTGCTGTCGTCCATGATCAGGATGGCGGGAGAGACGAGCAGGGCGCGGGCGATGGCCAGGCGCTGTTTCTGGCCGCCGGAGAGATTGGCGCCCCGTTCCTCGA
>JBJYWZ010000421.1:2023-3579 GCA_046259725.1 Promineifilaceae bacterium (SeqCode)
GCGCGGGCGATCATGGTCAGCACGTTGCCCAGGAGGAGGATGGGCGCCATGCCGATGAGCAGGTAGCCGTTGAAGGCGACGAGCTCGCCCAGGGTGAGGCGCTGGTTGATGACGCTCAGGCCGCCGTACCAGGTGACGGCCACGATGCCCAGGTTGGTGAGCAGGGCCAGGAGGGGCATGGCCAGGGCCAGCAAACGGCCGACCTGGATGTGCCGGTCCATGTAGGCTTCGTTGAGCAGCTGGAAACGATCGATTTCGTAATGCTCGCGCACGTAGGCTTTGACGACCTGCACGCCGGCGAGGTTTTCCTGCACGGCCGTGTTCAGCAGGCCCAGTTTCTCCTGCACAACCGTGAACATGGGCCGGGTCAGGACCATCAGCCCCCCGATGAGGGCGGCGGCCAGCGGCAGCAGCACGAGCATGAGCAGGGCAAGCTGCCAGTCGATGAGGAACATCATGACCAGGCTGCCGGTTATCATCAGCAAAGCGCGCACGAGCAGGGACAGACCGGCGCTCATGAAGGCGCGCACCATGTCCACATCGCTGGACATGCGCGTCATCAACTGGCCGGCCTGCATGGTGTCCAGGTTGGCGAAGGAGAAGGTGTTGATATGGGCGAAGAGCTCGTTGCGCAGGTCGTAGGCGAGGCCCTGGGAGATGCGCGCGCGGCAGACGCCCTGCCCCAGGGTGGCTATGGCGCCGACAAAGGCGGCGGCGAGCATGACGGCCGACCCCTGCCAGATGGCGCCCATGTCGTTTTCTGAAATGCCGCTGTCGATGACGTAGCGCAGGGCGCGAGGCACGACCAGTTCCATGATCACCGGCAGGACCGTGGTGATCATCATCAAGAGAAAGATCCAATGATACGGCCGCATGTAGGACCAGATACGCCGCGCGGAAGGCATCAGATTTTCTCTCGTCCGCTGGTGGGATGGTGAACTAGAGCGTGCATGGATAAAGCCATAATCGATGTTGAGCGCCGGCTGCGTCTACAAATCGCGGTTCGATTTAACAAACTAGCTACAACTACCGGCAACGGGGATTTATACCACGATTGTTGTGTGAAGTGGGATTTACAGGAGAACGGCCGTGAAGTGAGCGGGAACAGTGGCACAGAACAGGTAGGAACGACATCCCGGCGCAACCGCAGGGCATATTTTTCCGTATCCGTAATTAGAGTTATTACCTGTTTCAGCAAAAACAGCGAGGCAATTATGGGCAAGACAACGGAAGAAGTTTTATCGGAAGCTTTTATTTGCGGTCACTGCAAAAATAAAGGGGCGGTTGTGGAAAAGCTGGCCATGTCCGGCGTGGGCATCTCGCGCCTTTTTGACATTCAACCCCACCTCTACGCCTTTGTTTCCTGCGACTACTGCGGCTATACGGAAGTCTTTAACCTGAAAATCCTGGAAGGACAGGATGATCCGGGCAGGATTCTGGACATTATCTTTTCGCTGGATTAGCCCTAAACGGACGCTGCCATCCAGCAACCGGTATCTATTGTCAGTTGAGCGTCGAGAATCTTCCAGGTCTATCCCGGCGTCAAGAAATTGTGT
>JBJYWZ010000422.1:0-41218 GCA_046259725.1 Promineifilaceae bacterium (SeqCode)
GTTCTCCTTACATTACTTCCGGCGCACTCATGCCCATCAGGTCGAGAACGCGGGCAAAAAGCTGTTTTGCGGCTCTGTAAAATCGCAGGCGCGCGAGACGCAGATCTTCCGCAACTTCGGGGTGGAGCACGCGGCTTTCTTCATATGTGGGATGGAAGAGGGAGGCAAGTTCGTATGCATAGAACGTGATCGTGTGCGGCTCTAGAGTCGTGGCGATCTTCTCAAGTACTTCGGTCAGCTCAATCGCCTTACGCAGGAAGGTCAATTCCCTCTCATGAGTCAGCAGGCTCAGGTCCGCGTCTTTATCGGCATCCGCATCGTAGCCGGCTGCTTCCCATTTGCGCAGGATACCGGCGCAGCGCACATGCGCATTCTGAACGTAGTAGACGGGGTTCTTGTCCGATTGTTCGACCGCCAAGTCCATATCAAAGTCGATCTGGCTGTTTCCGGAGCGCGAGATCATAAAATAGCGTATCGGATCGGCGCCGACATCGTCGATCAACTCGTCCAATGTAACAAAAACGCCGCGCCTGGTACTCATCTTTTGCTGCTCGCCTT
This sequence comes from Promineifilaceae bacterium (SeqCode), assembly GCA_046259725.1. Taxonomy (GTDB): domain Bacteria; phylum Chloroflexota; class Anaerolineae; order Promineifilales; family Promineifilaceae; genus JAACFF01. Next base: position 559 of record JBJYWZ010000422.1, read on the forward strand.
CACGGATCAGGGTGACAATCTGGTGAATGATGGTGTGCACAAAACCGGGATCGACGCCCAACGCCTGGAGACCCATGAGCACCTGCGGCGCGGTGGCGTGATGATCGGGACCGAAGATATCAGCCACCAGATCAAAGCCGCGCAGGGATTTATCCCAATGGTAGGCGATGTCGGGCAGTCGATAGGTCGGCTCCCCGCTGGCCTTTACCAGCACCCGATCCTGGTCGTCACCGAGATCGGTAGAGCGAAACCACTGCGCGTCTTCTTTTTCATAAACGTAGCCGTTCTCGCGCATCAGGTCTAAGGTCTCCCAAACACGCCCTGATTCATACAGGCTTTGTTCGCGAAAATAGTTATCAAACTCAATGTTGATGCGTTTGAGGCTTTCTTTCTGCCCGTCGGAAATACGTTTAACGGCATAGTCGCTGAAAAAAGAAACGGGGGCGTCCATGAGGCTTTGACCGTGCTCTGCTTCCAGTTCTCGGGCCAGGTCGATGATATAGTCTCCCTGGTAATGTTCATCGCTGAATACAATAGGCTGATCAAGTATTTCGAGATAACGCAGGCGGACCGATTCACCGAGCATGGTCACCTGGCGGCCGGCGTCATTGTAGTAATATTCTCTCGTCACGTCGTAGCCGGCTGCGTCAAGCGCCCTTGAAAGGGTGTCGCCCATCACGCCGCCTCGCGAGCGGTGAAAGGTGATTGGTCCGGTCGGGTTGGCACTGACATATTCTACCTGCGCCTTCTGACCTTCGCCCAGGTTGAAACGGCCGTAATCATTCCCGGCCTCAAGAATACGATTTACTTCTTCCTGGAGCCATCTCTGACCCAGACGGAAGTTGAAGAATCCAGGTGGTACGACAGACACCTCGGCAAGGTAATCAGGGGCCTGGAAGTGATTTTTGATGATCTCGGCGATCTTCAACGGGGCCAAACGCGCAGGCCGGGCCAACTGCAGGGCGATAGCCGTGGCATAGTCCCCATGGTCGGGATCGCGCGGCCGTTCCACGAGAATCTCGGGTATCTCAAACTCGGATAAATCTCCGCTCTTTTGAGCGCTGACTATGGCATCATAAACCAGTTTTTCCAGGTCACGGTGAATCAGCATTTTTCTCTCCCATCACCCCGCAAGGCACAATTAAATAGCGGCGCCGTCTCTCTATTTCAGGAGTGGGTACTTAGTCGCGCGATATTTTAACTTGGCAGGGATAAGGCGACAACCGCAAAGCACCATAGTTGGACAGCCGCTGAACGGGCAAAGCAATGGCCCGAAGCTGATGACTGGCGCAGCCTGGGTGCCCTTAGAAGCGGCGAGCCGCCAAGTCCTCAATACCTGATCATTTACCAGCGCCGTCTCAGTCGCGGTTTTCTCCCAGGAGAAGCGGGCCGCTAGGTCCTCAATACCTGATCATATACCAGAGCCGTCTCGGTCGCGGTTTTCTCCCAGGAGAAGCGGGCCGCTTGCTCCAAGCCTTTTTGACGCAGGTCAGCCCTCAGGTTGTCTTCGATGACCGAGGCGATGATAGCGCCGGCCATTTCACGGCCGTCGTCAGCGTCGACGGTGAAAGCGGCAGAACCCACCACTTCAGGCAGTGACGTGCTGTTCGTCGTGATGACAGGCGTGCCGCAGGCCATCGCTTCCAGAGGTCCCAGACCGAATCCTTCAAAGCGGCTGGGAAATACAAATGCCTCGGCGTTGCGATAGAGAACCGGCTTGTCTTCTTCATCGACAGGTCCGATCCAGCGTATGCGTTCCTGCAGACCGAGTCGACTGATATAAGCGTCGTAGTCCGGAAACGTGGGTGAGACGGTCTGCGGTTTGCGGCCTGCCAACACGAGCGGATAGTCGGGTCCTAATGCCTGAGCTACATAGGAATAGGCCAGTATCAACGTTGTAACATTCTTGTGCAGGGCATAGCCGCCTAAATATAAGACGTAGAAATCCGGCAGATCATATTTACGCAACACAGCCATATCAACCAACGAGTTCTCATCCGGTTTGTTACGCACGTCGGCCGCCAGGTAAATCGCGGTGATTTCCTCCTCGGCGATACCCAGATAATCCATGATATCCAGTTTGCTGGCGAAGGAATCGGTGATGATGTGGTTGGCGCCACGCGCAGAGGCGCTCACCAGCGCATTGTAGGCGCGCGCCTGCAAAGTGCGGCGGTATTCAGGGACAAGGATGGTCGTCAGGTCATGGATGGTAACAACCTGGGGCACAGGTGAGCGCAGAGGGCCGCCCCAATACGGAATATGGGCAAGGTCAACGCCAAGCTCGCCGCAGGCGCGTGGAAAGTGAACCTGCTCGAAAAGCGTTTTGCCGATATGCCCCCCGCTGATAGGGATGGTCTGCACGGCAACGCCAGGCGGAACATCGTCCGGCTGATCACTGCCGGCTATCTGAGGAAACACCAGAGTCATCTCCAAATCGGAGATGTAACGATCGAGATGCGTTACGAGTTGGCGCAGATACTGCCCGCTGCCAGTATAGGGTTGGTTCCAGAAGTAAGCGTTAAGTGCAATGTGCATGAAGAATTGTTTTTGGCAGGATAATCAGTGGTCTTTGCTCTGACGTATTATAGGCGTTTGACGGCCGAATGCACCCACGGCCAACAAAACTTCTATCTTGTAGAAGTGAGACCCGACCACCATGAATGAAAACTTGCAACCCATGCTTGAGCCTGTGTCCGCCATCTGAAAATTGCGCATCATTTTCGGAGGAGCATCGCTGAGGGATTGCCACACCAATGGTGCTATGATAAAATTGTGAAAAGTTGCACAAAAGTTCTTAGGCAAGCCCAATAGGGATGATTTGAGAACCTTGGACCTTCCGGTAGAGCCTTTACGCCACCTCTGGAAATCCGCCGGAAGGTCACAGGGCAGCACCGTGATGAAGAGAAACACCACGTGAACGCAGAAATACCTGACATCGTAATTGGTCGCCTGCCCATCTATCTACGTGAGCTCAATCAGATGGCCCAATCAGATGGAGACGTCACGACCTCTTCGCAGGAGCTTGGACGCCGGCTGGGCATTAGTTCGGCCCAGATCCGCAAGGACCTCTCTCATTTCGGCGAGTTTGGCAAGCAGGGAACGGGTTACCATATCACTTATCTGATTGACCAACTGCAAAAAATACTACATCTGACAAAAATCTGGAATGTTGCCGTCATCGGCGCCGGGTATCTGGGCCACGCCCTGGTGAATTACCACGGATTTCAGAGCCGCGGCTTTAATGTGGTTGCCGTGTTTGATGTGGATGAGGATAAGATCGGCGAGGAAATGGGACATCTCACGGTACGGCCTCTGTACGAGTTGGAAAAGAGCATCAGCGAAAATGATGTGCAAATCGCGATCCTGTCTTTACCGCCCGAGGTGGCACAAGACGTGACTGATCGACTGGTCTCGGCTGGCGTGAAGTCTCTTTTGAGCTATGCGCCGGGACATTTAACTGTCCCTGACGGCATTCAGGTCAGCTACAGCGATCCCGTCATCCAGATGCAGCGCATGACCTATTATTTGACCCCTTAGAACCCCAGATATCGGGTAGCAACGTGCAGGGCAGAAGGGGTATTGCTTCGCTAACCATACACCATCTATAAAATTCCCAAAACGCTGCCGTGTCGAGCGGCTCAGAATAAAAACGGCCCGTTGGCGGACCGTTTCCAGTTATTTGCAATCCAATTTACATATCGGGTATGCTGCGCTGCAAGACCGGCAGTTCGGCAAGAGCCTTGCCGGCGCCCAGGGCCGTGCAGGCAATTGGATTATCGGCGACGTAGGCCGGCACGCCCGTCTCACGGGTAAGCATGGTATCTATTTCGCGCAGAAGCGCGCCGCCGCCTGTGAGCGCCATGCCGCGATCGATGATATCCGAGGACAGTTCGGGCGGGGTGCGGGCCAGAACAGCGCGGACAACATTGACTATGGCCACCATCTGTTCGTTGAGCGCTTCAGCGACTTCACTGGAGTTAATCGTGATCGTGCGCGGCAGACCAGCGATCTGATCCCTACCCTGAACCTGCATCTCCAACTGTTCATCCAGGTCGGTGGCTGCGCCAATCTTGATCTTGATTGCTTCTGCCGTCGGTTCTCCAACGACCAGATTGTACTTCTTGCGGATATAACTGATGATCGCCTCGTCCAGATGCACGCCGGCCACGCGTACCGACTCGGCGCATACAATGCCGTTCATGGAAACAACGGCCGCTTCGGTCGACCCGCCGCCCAGATCCACGACCAGGTTGCCGGTCGGGGTACCAACGGGAAGTCCCGCGCCAATGGCCGCCGCGAGCGGTTCAGGAATGAGGTGAACCTCGCGAGCACCCGCGGCAAGAGCCGCTTCGCGCACCGCACGCCGCTCCACGCTGGTAACGCCATAAGGCACACTGATCATGACAACAGGCTTGCGCAGGTGAAAGCGTCCGGCGACTTTGCTGATGAAGTATTCGAGCATGCCCTGGGTGACGAAATAATCGGCGATAACGCCGTCACGCAGGGGGCGCATCACCTCGATCTCTTCGGGGGTACGGCCGTACATATCTTTCGCTGCACGGCCGACTTCGACGATGATTGTCTTATTGCCGTCTTCGCGCACAGCCACAACCGACGGCTCCTGTAAGACAATACCCCTGTTCGTATCGACAACGAGCACGTTGACCGTGCCGAGGTCAATGGCTACATGTGGTGTCAGTAAAGCCACAGCTTACTGATCCTCATCGCCGGGTTTCGAGCGTCCCATGGGCATTGCGCGGGTCCTTCTGCGGCGCGCCACATCCATCCGCACCTGAGCGCGCATCAAAGAGGCGCGTATTTGCGCGTAATACTCAGGATCCCGCGGCACGCCTTCGGCAATGAGCTGTTCGGCACGTTCCCGCGCGCGCGCAGCGCGTTCTTGATCGATTTCTTCCGCGTGTTCAGCGGAATCGGCGAGAATTGTTACATGGTCAGGCTGTATTTCCACGAAGCCGCCGCCGATGGCAAAGAATTCTTCCTGTCCCCCTGAGCGAACCACAACTTCACCAAAGTCGAGCGTGGTCAGCAGCGCGGTATGGTTGGGCAGGATACCCATTCTGCCTTCGATTCCCGGCAGATTAACGGAATCGACCTCACCACTGAAGACCGTTCTCTCCTGCGTGACAATATCGCATTGAATCGGCATAAATTACCTCTGTTGTAGCGGTTTGCGAACCTACGCGGTAGCGCGCAGGCGTTCTGCTTTCTCAACCGCCTGATCAATCGTACCCACCATGTAGAATGCCTGCTCCGGCAGATCGTCGTATTTGCCGTCCAGGATCTCACGGAAGCCGCGAACGGTCTCGCGGATTGGTACATACTGGCCATTCAGGCCGTGGAATTTTTCAGCCACATACATGGGCTGTCCCAGGAATCTCTCAATCTTGCGTGCGCGGGCAACCAGCAGCTTCTGGTCTTCGCTCAATTCATCGATACCAAGAATGGCGATGATGTCTTGCAGGTCATTATAGGTCTGCAAGACCTGCTTCACTTCGCTTGCCGTCTCATAGTGCACCTGACCGACGATATCCGGCTGCAGAGCGCGGCTTGAAGAGGCCAGCGGGTCCACCGCGGGGAAAATTCCCTTGGCAAAAACGCCGCGATCCAGCGTCAGGACCGCATCGAGATGGGCGAAGGTAGCCACCGGTGCGGGATCGGAGTAGTCATCGGCAGGGACGTAGATCGCCTGCATGGACGTGATAGAGCCTCTCTTGGTGGAGGTAATGCGTTCCTGCAAGGCGCCCATTTCTGAAGCAAGGGTCGGCTGGTAGCCCACAGCGCTGGGCATACGACCCAGAAGGGCCGACATTTCGGAGCCGGCCAGCACGTAGCGGAAAATATTGTCGATAAAGAGCAGCACGTCGCGTCCTTCATCGCGGAAGTACTCGGCCATGGCCAGGCCGGTAAGCGCCACGCGCAGGCGCACGCCAGGCGTTTCATTCATCTGTCCGAAGACCATGGCCACGGAATCCTGCACGCCGTATTCCTGCATTTCATAGTAGAGGTCGGTTCCCTCACGCGTCCGCTCGCCAACGCCGGCGAAAATGGAGACGCCTTCATGCTCGCTGGCCACGGAGCGAATCAGCTCGGCAATGGTCACTGTTTTGCCGACACCGGCGCCGCCGTAGATGCCAGTCTTGCCACCCTTGATGAAGGGAGCGATGAGGTCGATGACCTTCATCCCCGTCTCAAATGTCTCGGTATCTGTTGATTGATCCTGAAACGTGGGCGCTTCGCGGTGAATGGGGTAATAGGTGTCGGACACCGGCGTTTCGCCGCCGTCAACCGCTTTACCCGTTACATCAAAAATGCGGCCCAGCGTCACCGGCCCAACTGGAACTTTGATCGGCGAGCCCGTGGTGCGGACCTGTACTCCGCGCCGCAGGCCGTCTGTGGATCCCATCGCCACGCTGCGAACAATATCGTTGCCCAGATGCTGCTGAACTTCCAGCACCAGTGTCCCATCGGGACCATCCAGTTCTAAAGCCTCATAAATTTCAGGCAGCTCACCGTCAGAAAATTTTATGTCTACCACCACACCACGAATGGCGTCAATCTTGCCAGTTGCCATTAGTTCCTCCAAATCTATTCTTTGGCCAATGCTTCGGCGCCGCCAACAATATCCAGAATCTCGTTAGTAATGCTTGTCTGGCGCGCTTTATTTCTTTCCAGGGTTAAGATTTCAACCAATTCTCCGGCATTGTCGGTCGCATTATTCATGGCAACCATACGCGCGCTGTGTTCGCTCGCCAGCGCTTCCAGATAAGACTGGAAGACCTGGAGCTGTGTAAAACGGGGCACCACTGTATCCAGAAGCGTAACCGGATCAGGTTCATAAGTATAGGTGCGGCCGGATGCGCCCTCTACATCAACGCCCGTCAGCAGCTCGCTAACCGCCCATCCTCTATAGTCAAGCGGTTTTAACGGAAGGAGTTGTTTTACGGCCGGCCTGCGTGAAATCAGGTTAATATAATCCGTATAGGCAATAAAGACCTGATCGTACGTACCGTCCAGATAAGTCTCCGTGGCAATCTGTGCGATAGGCGTGACATCGAGCAAGGAGGGGGGATCGGGCAAACCGTCAAATGTCGCCACCACATCGTAGCCGCGGCGGATCATCAAGTCGCGCCCCTTTCTGCCAACGGTTATCAACTGGGTTAGCGTTTGCAGCTTCGCCAGAAATTGTTCGGCATAGGCAACCATATTGCTGTTGTACGAGCCGCACAGGCCTCGATCGCCTGTGATCAATATAAAACCGGATTTCTTAATCTCGCTTCTGGCATGCAGCAGTGGGTGCATCGACTGCCCAACGCCCGGCTGCGAAGCCAAATTTTGCAGAATTTCGAACGCCTTTTCAGCGTAATTGCGTGTCGCTTCAACCTGCTTCTGGGCGCGGCTGGCTTTTGAAGCCGACACGGCCGCCAACGCGCTGGTCACCTGCGAGATGTTCTTAATGCTCTTTATGCGTTTGTTTAGTTCGCGTTCGGTAGCCATAGGCAGTTGTTACCTGTCCTCTCTAGACGCTCCAGCTCTTGTTGAAATCAACAATGGCCTCCGCCAAACTTTCTTCTATCTCCGTTGTCCATTTGCCTTCAGCCAGCTGCGCGGTGAGATCGGGGAAGCCGGTATCCATGTAGCGCGTGAAGTCGTGGGACCATTGCTGGAGTTCGTCAACGGCGACCTCGTCAAGATAACCGCGTGTCCCGGCATAGATCAGTTCGACCTCATGTTCGAGCGGATATGGGCTGTACTGTGGCTGCTTCAGCAGTTCCATCAGGCGCTTACCACGTTCCAACTGTCGCTGTGTGGCCGGGTCGAGATCGGAACCAAACTGGGCAAATGCCGCCAGTTCACGATACTGGGAGAGGTCGGCACGCAAACTACCGGCGCCCTTGCTCATCGCCCTCGTCTGCGCCGCGCTGCCCACACGGGAAACCGAAAGGCCGGTATTGATCGCCGGACGTTGGCCCGCGTTAAAAAGGTCTGTTTCCAGGAAAAGCTGGCCATCAGTAATTGAGATCACGTTGGTGGGAATGTAGGCGGAAACATCGCCCAACAATGTTTCGATAATCGGCAGCGCCGTCAATGAACCACCGGTGCCGGGAATTTTGACAGCTTCGTACTTCTCGGGATCGTCAAGCTCTGCAAGCCCTTTTTCGATCAGTTCCTCTTCGAGATTTCCGAAGTAAACCTCTCCGTTGACGCCCTTACTATCGGCCGTCACTTCCGTGCCCTTCTCAACGATAATCCACTCATCGCGCAGGCGGCAGGAGCGCTCCAGAAGCTGGCTGTGCAGGGAGAAAATATCGCCCGGATAGGCCTCGCGACCCGGCGGGCGGCGTAGAATCAACGAAAGCTGCCGATAAGCCCAAGCATGCTTGGAAAGGTCATCGTAAATCACGAGGGCGTCACGGCCGTTATCCATGAAATATTCGCCGATTGTACAGCCGGCATAGGGGGCGAAATACTGCAGCGGCGCCGGATCGGACGCGCCGGCGAGGACGACAGTCGTATAGTCCATCGCCCCATATTTCTCCAGGGTATTCACAACCTGCGCCACCTGACCGACACGCTGGCCGATGGCGACGTAAATACACAACAAATCGCCGCCATTCTGGTTGATGATCGTGTCCAGGCAAATCGCCGTCTTACCCGTCTGGCGGTCGCCGATCACCAGTTCTCGCTGCCCACGGCCGATTGGGAACATGGAGTCAATAGCCAGGATACCGGTTTGAACCGGGGTATCCACACCTTTGCGCTCAATAACGCCGGGCGCCGTACGTTGAATTGGCCGCATTTCACTGGTCTTGATCGGGCCTTTGCCATCCAGCGGGTTACCCAGCGGGTCGACCACACGGCCGATTAAGGCATCGCCAACCGGAATTGAGGCGATTTGCCCCGTTGCACGGACCTCGTCGCCTTCCTCAATCTCAGAGTAATCACCCATGACCACAATACCGACTGAGTCTTTAAGTAAGTCCAGGGTCAGACCGGCCACACCATTGCTGAACTGCACCAGTTCACTGGCTCCAACATCTGCCAGGCCGGTAGCATTGGCCACGCCGTCGTAAACCGACTGCACGGTCCCGACACTGCGCGATGCGACTTTGTGATCAAAACCTTCAATCTGCTCCAGAAGAGAGTCAGCTAGATTTTTAAAATCAGGGGCGAGGGCTGCCATACATAATCCTCCTAGGGAATTGGTTCGGAGAGCTCCAACTTAAAATATTGTCGTGGAAAAATACGGTAGTTTCGATTGAAGATCATACCTTACCTGCAGGCATTTGTCCACAGCGCTAAAAGACCGGACAAATGTGTCCGGGGCGCCAAAAACAGGGAGTGACCGGCGGCAGAGGTGGTTTCAGGTCGCTATTTGTGTAATCCGCGGGGCCCAGACTGATTAATGTAACTTTCAGGGTGCGCTTTCGCCAGTTGAACGTAGGTGTAGAGACGTCGTTACGGCATAGCTTAATAGGGGCAGGCTGGCTATAATGCGGCGGCTATGGTGAGCCAAATTAGCGCATCTAACCGCCTTTCCAGAGGAATAGTTCTGATTATTCTGTTGGCGCTGATCCTCCTGGCTTTCGAACTGAGGCTGCACAATCTTGAGGCCTTCAGCTTCTGGACTGATGAGGGTCTCACGCCGCTGCGCAGCGGCTATCCCATCGGGGAAATTCTGAGCAATCGCATTACGATTCAGGAGGGAGTGACCAGGGATACACACCCGCCATTCTATTACCTGGTAATCCACTTCACGCAGCGATTGTTCGGGCAGACGGATTTTGCCTACCGCTATCCGTCTCTGCTGGCCGGCGTGCTGCTCGTGCCGCTTCTGTATCAATTTGGCCGCCGCTTGGAGCGTGTGCTGACCGGGCTGTTCGCCGCTTTGTTCACGGCCGTAAACCCATTACAGATTTACTACGCCGATGAAGCGCGCATGTACACCTTGTTTGTGCTACTGGCCGCCGGTGCCAGCTACGTGCTCTGGCACGCTCTCTCAGCGAAGCGTCTGACCGGAGCCGATCTGCGGCGTTCGCTCCTGCTCTACTTCCTGCTCGCCGGGCTGGCATTCTATACGCATTACACGGCCGTATTCCTGATCGCCGGACAAGCCATATTTTGGGCGTTCCTTCTCTGGCGTGAGGGATACAGGCGTCTGATCGTTGGATTGGGCATCGCTGCCTTGCTGCTGGCCGTTCCCGTTATCCCTTTCACGGTGCCGCGCTTTTTTTCCGGCGCTGAAGCTGATTACTTCTACGTGCAGCCGTCGGTGATGCTGATGGACGTGCTGCGTTTCTTCTCGCTGGGCCTGACGGTCAACTTCAACCAGACTGTGATATATGCGGTAATGGCAGTCGCGGCTGTTCTGGTGTTCACCGGTCTCTATGCCGCGGGAAGCTGGCTGAAGCGGCTTTTTCTGTTAACGTATCTGCTGGCTGTCGTCTTCGGCCTGATGGCCGGTTCGCTGGTCAAACCAATGTACCAGGGCGTACGCCATATCATGGCCGGCAGCCCGGCTCTGATCCTGCTTATCGCCCTGGGAGCGGATTACTTACTGCGCCCTGGCGGCTATGGCGAACGAAGCCGGCGGTCGCTCGTGCGCCTGGTGGGAATGACTCTGGTTCTGGTGACGTTGTTCGGGGCCGTCTACTCCATCAACAATCTGTTCAATGACCCCACCTATGCCAAAGACGATCTGCGCGGCTTGATACAGTACGTGGAACGGCGGGCCGGTAAGGAGGACACCGTTCTCTACAACAACGCGATTTTACTTCCGCTTCACGAACATTATCGCACGCGCCCGGACCTGCCGGCGACCGCTTTGCCGGTTTATCCACACAACGCCGACGGCGTCGAAGCACAGCTTGCCGACCTGGCCTCATCCGTGCGGCGCATCTGGTTTGTCACCGACCCGCCCGCTGACGATCGCGATGTGGACGGCCGTGTACCCGGATGGCTGGCCGCGAACCTGCAGGATGTGGATAATGAATCCTTCCACGCCCGTACGACCGTAGTGCAGTCTATCGGCTACCGCAGCGCGCCCACCCGGTCAGAGTCCGTGCCGCAAAATGGCGAGGCGCTTGATCTCGCCTGGCCCGCTCTGCCCGCTCTGCGGGGTATCGTGGTCCCCGGCAGCCTGATCGGTGGGGGCGACACCCTGTGGATTGACTTATTCTGGCAGGGGAATGTCCCGCCACAGCCAGGTACGATTTTGCGCCTGTGGCTGCAAGATGGGAACGGGGACGTTTGGGCAGAGTATGAGCAGGCGCTTTCCGACAATTTCGGCAGTTGGCCTTCATCCGATTTAGTTCGCGAAAGCTACAAGGTCCCGCTGCCGGATGGCCTGCCGGCCGGCAGCTACGACCTGATGGCCCTGCCTCTTGATAGTGCGGGCCGCCCCATTGGCGATGCGCAGCAGGTAAGCGCCCTGGACATCGCGCCGTCGCCCGGCCTGCCCGGAAATCCGGCGCTGTTATTCGAGAACGGTCTGCGGCTGCAGAAGTTGGACTGGTACGACAACGGCGTGCATCCCGGGCATATTATGTCGGCGGCGCTATTCTGGCAGACAGAGCCGGGCCGACAGGTGGCCGTGGACGATCTGCACTATGAAGTGGACGTCATAGCACCGGATGGGCAGGTCGTTCGGACATTGGGAGGCAAACCAGTAGAAAGCGGCGGCGAGCTCCCGGCGGACACGGCCGTGCGCCAAAGAGCTGATATCTACTTCCCCGCGGACAGCGAAACGGGGCGGTACCGCCTGCGCTGGCGGCTTTATGAAGGCGAGGAGATCGTCCGCGGACGGCCATTTTGGCGGCTTTGGACCAGCGAGGAAATGGATTTCGCGGCCTTCGAGGTAACGCCGTGGCCATTGGAAAAATCACTGCCGCAGGATGTTGACGTTGTTGAAGCGCAGTTGGGATCGGACATTCAACTGTACGGTTACGAAAGGGGCGAGATCGCCGAGGGCGTGCTGCCTCTCTCGTTGTACTGGTTGGCAACTGCTGTTCCTGAGGACAATTACCTTGTTTTTATCCACCTTGTCAATACGAGCAGCGGCGAGATCGCCGGCCAGGTCGATCGCATTCCCTTAGATGGGTTACGGCCGACGGCTGGTTGGCGGGAGGAAGAAGTGCTGCGCGATGACATCGCCCTGCCCATAGCAGATGACCTGGAACCTGGCGAGTACGCGATCAATGTGGGCATGTATAATCCGGACAGCGGCGTACGGCTGCCGCTGGTGGTTGATGGCCAGCGCCGGCCAAATGATCAGATGACTCTATTTGAGCTCGTTCTGCCCTGATCAAGCAAGCGCTGATAAAGAATGGCCGCAGACAGAGAAAACGACATCAAGGCAGTAAACGGTGCTCCAGAAGAAGTGACGCGGCGCCATCGTTTGCTGCTGGCCTTGATTCTGGCCGGCTACGTGATTGTGACGCTGCTTTATGGCGCCATAAACCCGCTCTTTGAAGCGCCGGACGAGCATTGGCACTATTTCACAGCGCAGTACATCGCTGAAAACGGCCGTTTGCCCTATGTCGCTTCCGGCGCCGATTACGACGAATGGTTGAGCCAGGAAGCCGCCCAACCCCCACTTTATTATCTAATCGGCGCTCTCCTCACATCCCCCATCGACACCCTGGCAGCGCGTGACGTGGTATGGCAGAATAAATTCGCCTCGGTGGGCGACGCAAGCGCGTTGATTAATATCAACCGCTTCGTCCATGCCGGAAACGAAAAGTGGCCGTGGCAAGGGTATACCCTGGCGGCGCATATCCTGCGCTGGCTGTCGACGCTGCTGGGCCTGGGAACGCTGGTATGTATCTATCTTGCCGGCCGCCTGCTTTGGCCGCGCCACAGCTACCGCGCGCTTCTGGCAACCGCGATGGTAGCATTTCTACCGCAGTATAATTTTTTACACGCCTCCGTCAGCAATGATCCGCTGATCATTTTCCTCGTCTCGGCAGCCCTGTTGCAGCTCATCAGGCTCTGGCAGAGTGGTATCAGCAGAGCCCGCCTGCTGCTGCTTGGTTTAACTATCGGCCTGGCCGCGCTGTCAAAGAACGCGGGTATATCGCTGCTGATCTATGCCACAGGCGTCCTGGTTCTGCTGGCCATCCGCGGGCAGGCAGACAGCACGGAACGCGCAGCGCCGGAGAACCCGGAAACATTGAGCGGCTGGCGGCTGCTTGGCGCGACGGCCGTGTGGGTCGTTCTTCCCGCCGTCCTCCTTGCCGGCTGGTTGTGGATCAGAAATGCCGGCCTTTACGGCGACTTCACGGCCATGAACCAGTTCGTCCAGATCGCCGGCGGAGACCGCGACTATTCACTGTTTCAGGTATTCAGGGAAACGCGCGGGCTATGGCTTTCCTTGTTCGCCGTCTTTGGCTGGTTCAATCTGCGCGCTCCCGATTGGGTGTATTGGTTCTGGAGTGTCCTGGTCGCGCTGGCCGTGATCGGGGCGGTGAGCCGCGCGGTGAAGCACTATCGCTACAAAAAAACGGCGCGGGAATACAGGGCTGAATCCAGCGGCTTCTTGGATTGGGCGGGCACTTTCTTGCAAAAGGACTGGGTCCTGCCACTGCTGCTGGCGCTTTGGGTGGTTCTCGTGTACGCAAGTCTTTCCCTGTTTATGCTACGTACCGAAGCGGCGCAGGGGCGGCTGCTGTTCCCCGCGCTGCTGCCGCTGGCGCTAGGCCTGGCCTCGGGCCTGACGGCAACGAAATGGCTACGGCGCCTATCGCCCTTGTTTCCCCTGGCGGCATTTTTCATCACGCTCTACTGCCTGTTCAAGGTAATAAGACCTGCCTATGAAACACCACCAACAGTCGCTGAGCTGCCCGCCGGCGCCCAGGAAATTAACGCCGAAATGGGCCAGGGCATCAGGCTGGTCGGCGCCCTAGTGGAGCCACAAATGGTCCTGCCGGGAGACCCGCTCTGGCTGACGCTCTATTGGCGCGGCGATGACGTGGCGGAGGCTGCGCCGGAATTTGTGCTCAGCCTGTTCGGCCGTGACAACGAGGAAATAGGCAAGGTGCACAGCTATCACGGCCGTGGGCTGTACCCGGCAGGCTTGTGGCCGGATGGCCAGATCGTGGCCGATCGTTTTGGTTTGTGGGTTGATGAAGATACGGCCGCGCCGGTCCTGGCCGTGCTCGACGCGACCCTGCTGGACGGAGCGACGGTGCGCGCCGGCGAGATTAAAATTGCGCCGCATGAATGGCCGCCGCTCGAGGATGACCACCTGGCACAGTTCGGCCCGCATATTGACCTGCTGGATGTGACTGTCACGCCGCAGCGCGTGCGTCCGGGCGAGTCTCTGGACATTGACGTCTTGTGGCAGGCGCGCGCCGATCTGGATGAGGACCTGACCACCCTGGTTCACCTGGGCCAACCTGATGAAACCCCGCTGGCAACCGGCGACCGGCTGCCGGTGGACGGCCGTTACCCGACTCGTGTCTGGGAAAATGGCGAGCAGATCGACGACTATTATAGACTGGCGCTGCCGGATAACCTTTCCGCGGGCCGTTACCCGCTGTGGATTGGCATGTATAATCACAAGACCATGGAGCGTCTGCCTGTCCTGATCGAGGGCGAGGCGCAGCCATATAATGTTTACTTGGCCGGGTGGGTAGAGATCGAGTAATCGCCTGACCAGCCAATAACGAGTGCCCATGATCTACCGTGCAAGACAACCACTGTACTGGGTCTTGTTTGCCGCATTCTGCGGCTTGCTAACCTATGTGCTTTTTGGCGCTTCCCTCTCACTGCCTTTCTTCTTCGATGATTTTGTACATTATCCATTTGTCGAAGCCAACAATGTAGCCCGCATATGGCTGACAACGGATGAACTGGCTTATTACCGTCCGTTGAATTTCACGCTGTGGCGCCTTACTTATGACCTGTTTCAGCGCCACAATCCCTTTGTCGATCACGGGATCAATCTATTCCTTCACGCCGTGAACGGGTTCCTGGTGGGCTGGCTGGCAGCGCGTCTTTGGGCGCTGCGCGGAGACCGTTTCCCAGTGGTTGCCAGCGACGCCGGGCAAACAGATTGGCAGCGTATTTTCCTAAGTGCAGCGCTCTTCCTGATTTTTCCTTTCAGCTACCAGGCTGTACCCTGGGTCGGGTCATTGAGCCACATCCTGGTAACGACCCTGATCCTGCTCACTGTTCTCTGCTATGTGCAGATGCGGCGCACGAGGCTGCGGCCATGGGGCGCGGCCAGCCTCTTCTTCGCCCTGCTGGCGCCCTTTGCCCACGAGAACGGGCTTCTGGTCATGCCTTTTGTCGTCCTGGTCGACTTGACGACGCCCGGCCTGTCGCAGCGCTGGCGGCAGGCGGCGCGCACAGGCATTATCTGGACGCTGCCCGTGCTGGTCTATATTCCAATCTGGCTGTCCCTGCCGCGCCTCGAAAGTGGTGGTCTTTTTTCGAACAGCCTGGAAGGAATGCTCCAGAATGCCACCTATTTCGTGCAGGGTATCTTCTACCCCTTTAACACATTGGGCGGCTGGCTGCACTATACACGGCAGATCAATGACATGACGGCCGTGTTCCTGCTCAGCGGGCTCGGTCTCCTGGTCGCCATATTGATTCAGCTAACCCAGCGCGCTACATTGCGATCCTTGCTGCCCTGGTTATGGGCGATCCTGGCTTCGCTGCCAGCGATCTTGTTCCTCGTTTTCGATTACGTGATCAACGGGCCGCGGCTGCTCATGGTGGCCAGTGCTGGCGTGGCCTGGCTTTGGGCGGACGTGATTTTGCTGTTCAGCAGAGGCGGCAAACGGGGGACCGTTGAACGCTTCCTGAGGGCCGGCACAGCTCTTCTGGCGACAATGTTGCTGCTGGGACAGAACATCAACTTCATCAACGAGCGAATGACCATGCACGAGATCCTGGGGGATGGATTCAAGCAGATCATCGCCGCCGCGGAAGAAGCCAATGAGGCGGGGCAGGAAGCCATTGTCGTCAACTTCCCCTCCTGGCTCGCTCCGAGAGAGCATGCCTTCGCCCTCGGCCATGAAGGCGTGCTCTTCTGGCCCGACTACGTCCCACCGGAACTATTGATGGCCGTGCATACCGGGGAGTTGAGTGACCTGAATTTCGTCAAGGTCGATGGGATAAGGCCCGATCTGGAAACATACTACTATGGTCTCACCGGGCCCAATCCTGACTGGGTAACATTATCGGCTGTTCCGTCGCAGGTATTTAGCACGGAATATGGCGCAGATTCGCTGCAACTTGTACGTACAGGAAGCCTGGGCGAGTATCGCACAGAGGATCACGATCTCCTGGCCGTTTTCAGCAGGTTGGATGGGAGTGAGAGCAGTATCGAGCTTCTGGACGCGTGGTTGGTTCCCGCGGATGGAGCGATTGACGTGAATACCGTATGGCAGGCGGAAAACGCGTCGCCGCACACGACGCTTTTTGTGCACCTTGTCGACGGTGCAGGCAACCTCATAGCCCAGGCTGACGGCGATCCACTGGGCGGCAGCTATTCGCTTGACCAGTGGCAAAATGGCGCGCACGTGCTGGACATTCGATCCATCGAGCTAGAAGATGTCGCGGGCCTTTCAGTACGCGTTGGTCTTTATGACCGGCTGACAGGTGAACGCCTGCAAGCTGTCAATGAAAGCGATGAATCCTACCCGGATAACGCAGTTCCCGTTTTTCCCTGAGCCAGCCGCGATCACTCCTCAAGAAGCGGAATACGCACAACGTCATCGGCCAATAAACGGCCGTCCCGGTCCATGACTGGCAGACGCTCGCCTGTTGCGGGATCATAAAGGCCCACGCCGATGCTGTATGCCTCGGGATCGGCATCCGCAGGCAGCACAAGCGTGCGACTATCCAGCAGTGTCTGGCCGGCTGGCCAGAGCCAGAAGGGCGCCATGCCGGCGAGCGGATAGCCGTCCGCCTGGTCGACTAGCTCTCCACCAGGGCCATAGAGATGTACGAATGCCGTCAAGTCATTTTCAGGCGGCTGTTCAATTTCCCAGAGTAGTGAAAGGGTCACTGTATTATCCTCGACGTCAATCGACGTTGGCTGGAGATCGATTATCCCATCAAAAGTGAATATATCTCGCTCAGGATCGGGCGGCCGGGAACCGGCGCGTCCCACCTGCAAGAGCTGAATTTGCTGCGGGGACCACTGCGTCAGATAAACGGGACCGCTTTCGCCTATGGCCTCGCCCAGCCTTTCGTAATCGACATGCTCGCCTAACATGCCGTAGTAGTAAGGCTGCGGCTGGCGGATATTGCCGAACTGCACGGCCCTTGCCGCTTGATCGGCATCATTGTGCGCATAGATCAGCTCCTGAATATTGATGTAGAACGGGATGATCTGCACGCCGTGATTGCCCATGGCGAAGCGGCGCTCCTGCGGCGCGAGCCATGATGGGAAGTTAACTACAAGCAGCTGCTCATCCGGATCGCTGATTCGAGCGATGTCGACAAGCTGCAAAACAGGCTCCTGAGCAAGCAGGTACTCTTCATTTCTTTCGCGCACGAAACGGCCGCTCATGACCAGGATGATCGCCAGGGCAAGCATCGCGCCGGCAAGGCGCAGACGCGAGAGGCGTTCGCCAATCGCCAGAACGGCCAGGAAACCGCCCCACAGGATGACGATTCCTACACCTGGCGGATAAAGCAAACGCGGCGAGTTGACCACGTAATCAAAATCGACAAATACAAACGCCGGTAGATTGAGGAGCAGAAACCAGGCAAGGCTGAAGAGAACCAGAGGTGCCTGCCTTCGGCGCAGCAGAACAACGACTATGACGATCAAGGCCGGGAAAGAAACGAGCCAGATGGCGGCCACGTCGCCCCATCCGGTGAGATCCATAACCCACAGGGCCAGCGGCGAGATGGGATACATCAGCCCCTGCAGGAAGTAAGTGCCGATTAACAGCAAGCGTCCCGGCGTCGGCAGACCGAAGTTGTAGCTCTGCTTGGGAATGGTCAGCGAACGCACCAGGAAGAGCAGGTTCAGGACCAGCCCGATCAGCGGACCCGTTAACCAGGGATAAGGTTGTCTTTTTTGCAGCCACAAGACGAGTTCAACCACCAGCAGCAGGCTGCTGCCCATTAACCCGTATTCTATCTCGAAGGGCGCCAGGAAGAGCAGCAGAAAGGCCAGCAGCAGCAGCCTGTTTGACCCACGTAAGCGTGCCTGCCAGTAAACGGCCGTCATGGCAAGTAGAAGCAGATTGGCCAGCGGGTAAAAGAAATTATTGATCCAGGGTATCGCCTGGTAGGCGAAAGGAAAAGCGGCGAAGAGCAGCGCGGCGGCGGCGGCGGTCCAGTAGCGGCGGCGGGTTGTGTCGGCCCACGAAGCCATGACGGCAATCAAGGCGATGTTCAGGGCATTAAAGGCGAAATTATGGTAGCGCAGCCAGATACGGTCGTGCCGCCCCAGAACCAGGTACCAGATTTTTATAATTGACTTGCCCAGCGGCCGGTAATCGGGCGCCCCTCTGGCCGAAAAGAACGGTTCGAGCGGGTTATGCCAGGACAGCCAGCGAATATGCGTTGAATCTTCTTGCAGAAATGGGAGGCCGAGGGTATCGGCGTAGAGGGCAAAGCTGATCCAGATCGCCAGAACAACGCCAATATAGATGGGCCAGCGGTTTGCAGGCGGTTTGATAATCCGGCCAACCTGCGGCCGGCGAAAAAGCTGCAGCGGAGACAGCATTTCCGGTTATCTCGGCGATCAAAAAAAGGAGACCGGGCGCCAGGCGCTCCGGTCTCCTTGAGACATTATTTATTGGCCACCCTGCACATCCAGTAGTTCCACATCAAAAATCAATGTGGCTCCGGGCGGGATTGAGCCGCTTCCGCCTTCACCGTAAGCCAGGTCCGCCGGAATCATCAACTGGCGCTTACCGCCGACTTTCATCGTGGCCACACCCTCATCCCAACCGGCGATGACGCTGCCGGTACCCAGCGGGAAGGTGAAGGGCTGGCCGCGGTCGACCGAGCTATCAAATTTCGTGCCGTCTTCCAACCAACCGGTGTAATCCACAATAACGATCTGGCCTTCCTCTGGCATCGGGCCATCTCCTTCGACGATGTCATAATACTTCAGGCCGCTCTCGGTTTCGATGTAATCCGCTTCATCTACTTCGGTCATCTCGACAGGCTCGGCCACGTCGACCAGTTCAATCTCCATGATCAGGGTGGAATCAGGCGGAATATCTCCACCACCCTGCGGTATGCCCAACTCTGGCGGGATGACCAGATAGCGCTTGCCACCCTGCTTCATTGTTGTCACCGCTTCATCCCAGCCGGGGAAAACGGTATCGCCCGCACCAACCACAAAGGGAATTGGTCCCTGATCGGCCGAGGAAACGATAAAGCGCGCGCCATCATCTTCTTTGACCCAGAGAGTGAAATCTGTACTGACTCGACCGCCCAGTTCAGGCGTCGCCCCCTCTCCTTCGACTATGTCGTAATACTGAAGGCCGCTGTCGGTTGTTTGCAGGTCCGCTTCATCAACCGCCATGGGCTCCGGCGGCGGCTCAACCGACAATAAGGCCACATCAAGAACTATCTCTGAGTTTGGCGGAATGGTGCCGTATCCCGCTTCGCCGAAAGCAAGCTCAGGGGGTAAAACCATCTTTGCCTCGCCGCCGGCTTTCATCATGCTCAGACCTTCTTCCCATCCGGGGAGCAGTTGGTCGGCGCCAAAAACAATCGTAATTGGCTGCCCTGAGCTGTAGGTATCGCCGAACATCGTTCCATCGGGCAGCGTGCCCGTGAAATCCATGGTAACGAGGTCGCCATCCTGCGGCATGTCACCGTCACCGGCGACCGTCTCCAGAAATTGCAGACCGCTGTCAGTGGTTTCGGCGCCTTCCAGGACAACGGGTTCAAACTCTACTGGCTCGGGCAAATCGGTGGGCCCATCGTAGACCTCATCAGCGGCCGTCTCATCTGCGGTTTCCGCCGCGTCATCAGTAGCCGATTCTACCTCCGCCGTTGCCTCCGCGGGCTCTTCTTGTGGCGGCTGCGCCGGCCCACAGGCAACCGCGACCGCCAGAATGAATGCGGCGATGATCAGCCACACGCTGTTCTTCTTCAGATAACTCACAGGAAACTCCTTCTTTTAACTTGGACAGGTAACTTAAACTAATTCCTTCGAAATGCCCGGTGGTACCTCTCGCCAGACAACTGGCTAATCATATCCCTGGGTCGGGTAATAAACCAATGATCAAGGAGCGTGTTCAGTTTCCTATTACCTGGACCAAGCTATAATCCGCACCATGCCGCAAATTGATGCGCACTTGCGAGGATGGGCAGCGAGGATTCTGGTTATCGGCACTTTACTGCTTTTCTTCGATCTCGGACTACGTGGGACGCTGGTTATGTCGCCCACAAACGATGAACCGGCGCATGTACTTCGCGGATATATCCTGCGTTCTACCGGAAGCCTGCAGTACCAGACGGGGCACGCGCCGCTGAGTCACAGGCTCATCGGCCTGCTGCTGAGCGGCGAACCCTCCCTGCCCGAAGTGGAGCAGCTTCCTTCCTGGCCTGACGGAGAACGGCTGGTGCTGGCCTCGGAACTGATGTGGGATTCAGGACTGGACGTCGATCGCGCGCTGTTCCTGGCCCGCCTGCCCGTGCTGTTAATGGGCATCTTGCTGGGAGGGCTGATTGGCAGTTGGGCGCTTTCCTGGCACGGCCGTAGCGCCATGGCCGTAGCCATGGTGCTGTTCGCCGCCTCGCCCAATTTACTGGCCGCAGCATCGCTGGCCACCACTGACTTCGTCACGGTGGTGACTTATTTCGCCACGATTTATGCCTGGTGGCGCGCCTGGCGTTTTGGGTCATGGAAGTGGTGGCTGGCCACAGCCGTTTTCCTCGGACTGGCACTGGCAGCGAAGCTCACGGCCGTCCTTCTGCTGCCCGTTCTTTTCCTCCTGACCTTCCTCTTCCTGGGCAAAGGCAAATCTTTCTGGCGGCCCTTTGCCGCCTGGCTGGCTTTGTTGCCGCTGGCGGCGCTTGTTCTTTGGATCGTCTATGGTTTGCAAATCGACCGCATGCCCGGATTTCAGGTCCCCCTACCCGCCGCGGCCTATCTTGTAAGCTGGCAGACCGTCATGGACCATGTCGAGCGGGGTCACCAGGCATTCTTCCTGGGCGAGCTGTCTGGGGACGGTTGGTGGTCCTATTTCCCTATCACCTACCTCATCAAAACGCCGCTGGTCACGTTGATCCTGCTGCTCACGGGTCTGGGCGTGATTGTCAGCCGCCGCGAGTTGTGGCGTACGGCCGTTTTCCTGCTGCTCCCGGTCGCCGCGCTGTTCGCCGCGGCAATGACCAGCCGCCTGAATATCGGCTATCGCCACATTCTGCCGATGACGCCCTTTCTAATCGTGATCGCCAGTACGGCCGTCCTGCTCCTGCGTCGCTGGAAGGTAACGCAGGTCGCGCTGATCCTGGCACTGCTCTGGTATGTCGCCGCCGCCATTCGCCAGAACCCACACTTTCTGGCCTACTTTAATGAGTTAGTGGGTGGTACGGATCAGGGCTATCGCTACCTGGGCGACTCTAATCTCGATTGGGGCCAGGACCTCAAGCTGCTGGCGGACGAGATAAAGAGCGAGGGAGGAGACTGGATAGTCTCATACGCCGGTTCCGCCGACCCGACGTACTATGGCATCGACAGCGCTGCGTTGATTGATGATGAATCTGGTGAACTGCCATTCGCGCCGGCCAATCCCCAACCTGGCCATTACGCAATCAGCGCCAATCATTTGCAGGGTATCCTGAAAGACGCCGATATGTTCGACTGGTTCAGGAAGCAGATTGCCGTTCAGAACCTGGGAGGGGCAATTTTGATCTACGACGTGCTGGAACAATCCCAGGGAGCATGGATTGCCCACTGCAGCGATCCGGCGCCGCTGCTGTCCGACGTGGAGGCGGAAAAAATCCTGGGCATGTCGGGCCTGCGCCATATCTGGTTCGACTGCGCGCAAAGCTGGGTGCTGCCCGCCGGGGATGAACCCGGCTGGTACATCGTGCCGCAGGCGGACAATCTTTGGCCAACGGAATACATGTCAGCGGAATCTGCAGCACGCTTGCAGCATGTTTACCGACATAGAGCAACGGCCGTTTCCCCTTCCTATGATGTCTATTATTGGCAGGGGGACAGCCTTGAACCGGACGCAGAAAAGACTCTGACCGGCGCCATTGTGGGCGGGCAGACTCAGTCGCTGCCCTATCAGGTCGGCCCACCGGCCACGTTGGACGGCTACCAGGTGGGAACGGATGCCTGGGTAAACTTCTGGCGGGTTGAAGCCACGCCTGACCAACCCATCTCCTTGCGGGCCCATCTATACAGCGAAGGCAATCCAACGCCGTTGGTGGATGATGCCTTGGGTTATCCGGGCGAACTATGGCGGGCGCAGGACACTATCTGGCAGCGGCACTGGTTCTCCTCTATGGACGACGCGTCCTATTTAGAAACAGGCATCTACAATTACCTCACGCTGGATGTAATTGGTGAGATGGTGAGACTGCCGGCGAATCGGCCAGCCAACTAAATATTTAAGCCGATGTCAAAGACCCGGAAACAGCTCATTGGTATCCTGGCCCTTTATCTATTGCTGGCCTTTGGTTATGGATTGTCCAACCCCCTCTTCGAAGCGCCGGACGCCCAGCATCATTTCTTCACCGCGCGCTATATCGCCGAGACAGGCACGCTGCCGACGACGCTTAATGGGGGCGAGCTGTTGCGCCAGGAAGCGGCCCAGCCCCCGCTCTATTATTTGCTGGCGGCGCCGCTGGTGGCCCTTGTCAACACCCGGGATGCCGAAAGCGAGCTGTGGTCTAATCCTACCGTCCTCATCGGCGAACCACGGCCGATCAATGCCAACAGCTTCGTACACACGGCGCAGGAAGCGTGGCCCTGGACGGGGTATGCTCTGGCAGCGCATCTCGTCCGTTTCCTATCGACGTTTATCGGGTTGGGCACGCTGCTCTGTATCTTCGGCAGCGGCCGTCTGATCTGGCCGGAATCACCCGCCATCGCCCTGCTGGCCACCGCGCTGGTCGCCTTCTTGCCCCAGTTCGTTTTCTTACACGGGTCGATCAATAACGATGTCCTGATCATCTTCCTCTGCTCCCTAGCGCTGTGGCAGCTAACCTGGCTGTGGTACAAGGAAGTCACAACGCCGCGCCTGCTGTTTCTGGGCCTGACGATCGGCCTGGCCGTTTTAACCAAAATGGCGGGCCTGATGCTCCTGCCGCTGGCCGTGTTGGTTTTCACGCTGAAAGCCTGGTGCGACGGGCGGGAACAGGAACAACCCTTCTTCTGGAAAGACCTGCTGCGTTCCTCGCTGCTGGTCATCCTGCCAGCCTTGCTGGTCAGCGGCTGGCTGTTGTGGCGCAACTGGACGCTCTACGGAGACATGACAGCCATGAACCAGTTTGTTGAGCTGGCTGGCGGCGTGCGTCCCTATTCGCTGCGGCAGGTGTGGCATGATATGGATCGTGTCGTTCTTTCGGCCGTTGCCTTTTTCGGCTGGATGAACGTCCTGGCCCCACGCTGGCTTTATCAAATCTGGGCGGCCATTTTGCTGACCGCAGCCAGCGGCTGGGTCTTTGCCGCCTGGCGGCGCAGTGAAGGCGATCACCCCGAATTCAACGAGCGCCTTAAAGACGGATTTTTGTTTCTGTGGATGGGCGCCTGGGTTTTTCTGGTATTTGCGGCCTGGCTGCGCTTCATGCTGCAGACGCCGGCCGATCAGGGCAGGCTCTTGTTTCCTGCGCTGCTGCCGGTCACTCTTCTGGTGGCCCGCGGGATCGCGGCGTGGCGGCTGAGCTGGCTGCCCTGGCTCCTGACGGCGGCAGCGTTCTTTACCTCGGCCTATGGCTTGCTTGTGGTCATTCCCGACGCCTACAATACGGCCGAACTGCTGGCAGAGAATCAAATCCCGCAGGATGCTGCCAGGACGAACATTGATATGGGCCAGGGCATCACTCTGCTGGCGACCGAGACGCTTACGGATGCCGTGCAGGCGGGGGAATGGGTCTGGGTTGAGCTCTACTGGCGGGCGTCGCAAATACCGCAGGAGGCGCCATTCGAGCGGCTGGGTCTATATGGCCGTGACAATGCGCTCGCCGGCAGCCAGGTGAATTACCACGGCGGCGGCAACTACCCGGCCAGCGAATGGCCCGCGAACCAGGTTGTCCGGGACCGCGTCGCCGTGCAGCTCTCCAATAGCGCCAAACTACCGGCTCAGCTCAGGTTGTTAATGCGTATCGACGAAAATCGCGAGCCGCTGGAAATAGCGCGTGTGAAAGGTATTCCGGAGCAGTGGCCTCCTGTACACGGAGAACCCCTGGCATTGTTTGGAGAGGCGATCGAGCTGATGTCGGCCTCGGTATCACCTGAGGAGGTGAGGCCGGGTTCGGCCGTCAAGGTCAGGGTCACGTGGCGAGTGAAAAACGCGCCGGGTCAGGCGCTGACCACCTTCGTTCATCTTGGCGATCCCAGAGATGCGCCCCTGGCCCAGGCGGACGGCCCGGCAGTCTCCGGCCAATACCCGACCGAGTCATGGGCCGGAGGGGAAGTGATCGAGGACGTCTATGAGCTGCTCATTCCGCAAGACCTGGAAGCGGGCAGCTATCCAGTGCAGATAGGTTTTTACGAGCCGGGGAGCGGCCTGCGCCTTAGCGTGAGTGCGGCGGGCGTGCCGCAGCCCAGTGATGCTTACTTTATCGGTTCGTTGACAGTTGACGGGGAGTAAACTCAACCAACTGCGATCTACTCTCCCGTTTCGGCCGAGCGTAGAATCCGCGGCGCACCCCAACCGGCCCAATCGCCGGTGCCGTCTCCCTGTGGGCCGTTCTCGGTAATCAAGATCAGCGTGATTATTTCGCCCGCATAGTCCGCCAGCGAAATCGTTTCCGGATGCCAGCCGCGATCGGCCGTTTCATTGCTGATGTGCCGGCGATACATTTCGACCGGGTCGCTATGCTGGCCCTGAATCACGGCCGAAAAAGTCACGCCGTCGCCACCCCAATCCCAGCTTTCCGGCGCCAGCGCATTGCGGAACTGCAGCACCGATGGTTCATCTGGCAACTCTACGGTGAACGACAGGGCAGCGGGCGCGTGCATGAAGAGGACATCTTCCCAGTCTCCATTTTGCGGCATGGTGAAGCGCCGCATCTCGATGGGATTGTCGGCCGTCTCACGTTCGACGGTCGCCTGCCCGGACTCGAACGCCTGCAATAAATCGACGACCGTCAGCGTATCCAGGGCCAGTTCGTCCTTGGGATTAGCGGCCAGTAACTCTGCGGCGATTTTGTTGGCCTTCTCGCTTTGTCCCAGCCGGTTCGCCCTGATCAGCAAACCGTGTGAAACGGCCGTCTGCAACTGTTCGCGTTCATTCTTGCCCACCGAACAGCCGGGATCGAGTGCATCCAGGGCCAGCTGCGCGGCCGAATAATCTTCACGCGCGAGGTAAATCATGGCTATCTTTTGCTGCATGGCGCAGCGCGTTTCCGGCAGCGGGGCGGACTGAAACGCTACCTGGTACAACGATAACAACTGCTCGTCTAATCCAATCTTCTCACCCTGGTACTGCAAGAGAAAAAGTGGGCCCTGGAACTCGGAAAGCCGCCAGGCAGGATCAGTCACGGTAAGCGGCTGGAGGACTTCAAGCAGAATTGCCGAAAGGCGTCCCTCACGGCCGTCCAGCATCTGTACATTCTTCAAGTTGAGGTGATTGCCGTCGATGAGATCGAAACCCTCAGGCAGATAGTGAGGAGCGACTACGCCGCCGGCGTTAAATCCATCTGCCGTATCCAGAGCCAAGGCGACCACGGTATCATTCTCTCCCGGTCCGCCGAGGCTGCTGAGTGCGCCGCGCCAATCGCGTACCATGAAGTTGTACTCCTCCTGAAGGGGGGAGATGGCCAGGAAGAGCAGGCCCAGGCCAAGAGCCATGTTGACCAATATCCGGCTGCGACTATCCCGGCGCGGCCAGGGAAGGGCGTCCGCCAGGCGGCGGGCCAGCGTCTCCAGGCTCACGCCCGCCGCTAACAAATACGCGGGCAGCAGGTAAATCACATATTTGGGCAGGGCCCATCTGGAGACGTTCAAAATCTGGATCAGGGCCAGAGGGACGATCGCCGCAGCCAGCAACAAGCACAGCAGCAACCAGTACCGTCGATAAGCCAGAATTATGGCTCCTGCAAGAACAAGCAGGAAAAAGAGCGCCGATAAAACGGGGTCGTTGAGGCCAAATGCAAGCCGGATATTGTTCAACCAGGTCAGCATGTCCGCAGCAGCCGTTGTGCCGGCGCCTGCAGAGTCGCCCACATTGGCAGAGAAGGCCGTGAGAGTACGCGGAACAAGAAGCAGCAACGCCGGCAGGAGAACCAGAGCCGCAGGCCAGATCGCCAGAAGTGCTTGGCGGCCGCTCCGCTTGATAACCAGGACCAACCACCCGGCGATCACCAGACCTTCGGCGACGAGCAGGAGCCACGCACTGTAATGAACGGACAACATCATCGAGGTTGCTAGACCGTAAATGAGCCAATTTCGCATGCTGCTGTTGTTCAGGGCGCGGTAAAGGAAAAGCAGCGAGAGCAGCGCAAAAAAGAGCAGCAGTGCATAATGCCGGGCTTCCTGAGCATAGCGCACGTGAAATGGGGAAATGGCCAGCAGAAAGCCCGCCCACAGCCCTGCGGCCGGCAGTGGTGCCGTTTTTCCAAAGTTGATAAGCAGCGGTACAGCCAGAATACCGGCGAATAGTGAGGGCAGACGCAGAGCAAACTCGTTGGCGGGAAACATGCTGAGCGAAAGAGTGGCCAGCCAGTAGAGCAGCGGCGGGTGATCGCGCACCTGGCCGGCGGCCGCTAAGCCCTGTACGGCCGTATTCAGCGTCAATACTTCATCAAACCACAGGCTGTCATTATCCAAGTTGGCAACGCGTATCGCAGCAGCAGCCAGCGTTATCAGCGTGGCAAGTAAGAGAAATTGGTAAGAAAAGGAAGTGTGTCCGGAGCGGGCCATGGTTTCTTAAATAATAGACGCGTGTGCTGATGCCACAGTCATTGTGGCTAATTGTACGCCATCCTGCGCTACTCCTTCACCAGGATCTTACCGAGAAAAACGCGGTTCTCGGGGAGGGCCTCACCCTGCTGAGTCACCGCGGTCAGTCGCTCGCCGCTGCCGGGATCATACATCCCAACCGCGATATCGTATTCTCCGGGCGGCAGATCGGGAAGACGGTCCAGGTGGTAGGGATCGGCAATTTGTTCGCCAGGGCGCCAGGTGTAGGGAGGGCGCGTGTCAAAAAACGGCCGTTGGTCAATCTGAGCGGCAAGTTCGCCGTATTGGTCATAGAGATGTAGAAAAACTTTGGCGTCCAGATCCGGCGAGTCCTCCGCCGACCAGTACAATGTCAAGGGCAGGTCCTCACCCGGCAGCAGCTCATTGGCAGCCAGGTCGTAACCCTGCAAAGTAATGCCGGGCCCAAGCCGGTGACCCAGTGTGAATTGCGGCGTCGTTTCGGCCGTCTGCGGCTTTCCCTGATATGCCCAGAGGTAATAGATGCCAAGAGGCTGCGCCTGCCCCGCTTCGTCGAGCAGCTTCAAGGTGATTTGCACATCGGCGGACTCGAACAGCGAACCCGGGATCTCAAAGCTGGTTTCCAGCCAGCGTCCCAGGGCCGCCGGGTAGCGCCAGAGCCCGGCTTCACGGCCGTTCACGCTCACAGCCAGTGCGCCCGCCTCCTGCGGATGCAAGCGGGCGACCAGCGTCAACGGCTGTCCCGGCGGCGGCGTCACGGGAAACGATATCGCTCCGGAAATGAGGCGCCCACCATCGAGAAGTTCCATCTGCGGATCCGTCTGGTAAACAAACTGGCGAGCCTCGGTAGGGAATCCCGGCTGGGTTCGGCCAACTGACCAGGAAAGCTGCTTCTCTTGCTCGTCCACCAGATCCGCCAGATCGATGCTTTCTAACAGGATCATGTTTTTTAGAAGGCCGAGCATATCGCTCTGCCGTGGAAGATCGCCATTCTCCGCCGGCGTCCAATCCGCCTTATAGAGCACCTGCACTGGACCTGCTGCATTTGCCGTCCGCGCGTCGAATGAGCCGGTGACAAAAAGTTCCTCGTCGAAGAGGCTGGTTTCCGCGAGATAAGGGATTGTGGCCACGTCCGGATAGGTTGCGAAATGGGTCGGGCGTTTGTCCGCTCGCTGCATCAGCTCAAAGATCGCGCCGCTGCCGTGCCGCCAGGCATCAGCAACACCCTGGGTTGTCAGGCCGATCATGTCATAGGTCTGGCGGTTGCCCAGGTATTTAGTCGCGCCCGCGTCGTGCACCGCCACGACGTCCCCTTCCTGCAGCCGGTTGTTGATTGTATCGGCCATGGCTATCTGCAAACCAAGCATGCTGGCGACACTGTCATGGTAAGCCCGCAGGGCCTGGAGCGATGAGACAAGCGCCAGCACTCCCCAGAGCAGAAAGACGACGGCAGCCGCCTTCCGCCAACCCGGCGATACAACTGCCAGCAGAGAACCAATGCCGACGCCGACAAGGGGAATCAGTATAGCGAGAAAAGGCATCTGGTAACGTCCAACCTGCCAGAGCGCTGTAATCAGCGCGGCGGCTAATAGCATTCCCACGGTGAACCACCCGGCAACCAGCAGAACCGTCCACCTGTCACCCTTACGCCACAGCGCAATGCCGCCGATCAGCGCCAGGAACAGCAGGCCCGGCGCAGCCGGCCAGGGTTTGCTGGCCAGGAATCCAAGGGCCATCCTTTCCAGGATGAACCAGGCCATACGCCCCATGTTGCCGAGCAGGTCGATAAAGATAAAGGGCACATTGCCAAACCAGGATTTCGCCTGTGCGCCTGTGGCAACCGGGGTGCCGGTGAGGGCCATGTTCACCAGGTAGGGAATCGAAGCCAACAGAAGGGCCAGCGTGATCAGCATGAACGGCCGTCGCGAACGATGCCGATCGGTGAGTACCTGTCCCAGACTAACCAGCCAGGCAATGCCAGCCAGGAAGATGCCTTCCGGACGCACGAATGCTGACAGGACGAGAAACAGAGCCTCTGCGGCCTGCCGCTCGGCCACAAAGGCATACAGCGCTGCAAGCAAGAACAAGGTAAACAGGCCGGTTTCCATGCCGTTCAGGAAGGACCAGGGGATCGCGCCGGTTAACAGAAACAATATAGACGTCATCCAGGCGAGCGGGCGGCGCCATGGGATCTCCCCACCTCCTCGCGGCTCAGAGAGCACACAGGTGATTCTGAATATGAGTACGGAGGAGATGGCCAGGCTTACCGCACCAAGCAGCATCGCCGGCCAGACGATGGCGTCCTCTTGAAAGCCCAAACGGTATCCCGCCGACAGAAGGAAAGGATAGAGCAGGCTTGTTGCTCCCGTCGAAATAGGATCGCCGGTGTTGTACTGCCAGGGAAAACCCAAAGCAATCTGGCGGGCATATTGAAAATGGATATAGGCATCGTCCAGGGGCGCTACAGGGCGCATCTCCGCCGCATTGAGCATGGTGAGCATATAGATGGCAGCGATGATAAAGGCGATCAGGGCAATCCAGAATTCCGGCCCAATACGGCGGTCTTTATTACTTACCTCTCGCATGATGAAGTCTTGGTTTGATTGTCCCAAATCATCCGGACCTTGGACAACTCCCGTTGCCGTTAACTTATATCCAGCATAGGGCATTATCTAACATCAAAATGCCAGTCTAAGAATGGGATAGGGTAGCAGAATTGGCGCAGGCTAACTAGAATTCCGGTCATGCGACTATCCATATCAACGCCCAAGCGCTGGCTCCTGCTTATTCTAGCCGCATATATCATCCTGGGCATTGGCTACAGCATTGTTATTCCGCTGGCGGAGACGCCGGACGAAAGTGAGCACTTTCGCTATATGCAGTCGATCGCCAACAGCGGAGAACTGCCGGTGATGCTGCCCGTGCGGGAGGAGAATGTGACTATTGAAGCGCACCAGCCGCCGCTGTATTATCTGGTGGGAGCGGCGCTATTCGGCTATATGGACCTCGATCCCGCAGACAACCCGCCGGACAACCCTTGCTTCTCGTTTGAGCCTGACGATCCAGGACGAAAAACCGCCTATTTGCACAACAGCGAAGAGTGGCCGCCGCAGCGCGATCTTTACCGGGCGTTCCTGATGATGCGCTGGCTTTCGGTTCTAATGGGCGCCGTGACCGTGTGGCTGGCGTATGTAATCGCCCGTCAGGCGGTACCCACCCTGCCCTGGTTCGCACCGGCCGTGGCTGCGACCCTGGCCTTCAACCCGCAGTTCATCTTCATCACCGCCAGCGTGAACAACGACGTTCCCACGACCATGCTGGGAGCAGCCATCGTCGCCCTCTCGGTCAGCTCCATCTCCAGACCTCGTCTGGGCACTTACGTCCTCCTGGGTGTTATCGTCGGGTTGGGGATATTGAGCAAGTTTGCGCTGTTTGCTTTCTGGCCGTTGGCCATCATCGCCGCTGTCTGGCCCGCCCTGAGGATAACACGCAGCCCGTTTTCGCTGCAATTAAAGTTTTCCGGTCTGATCGGCCGTTTATTGGCCGTGTCCGTGCCGCCGCTGCTGATCGCCGGCTGGTGGTATCTGCGAAATTATCGACTCTATGGCGATCCGCTGATGTGGGATGTGACTCTTGCCGCCAAAGGCCCGGTGATCGCCAGAACCAGCCCGTTTATGTTGAGCGACCTGGCGGAGTTTGTGTCGCTGCATTTCCAATCTTTCTGGCTGTGGTTTGGCTGGTTGAACATCAAGGCGCCGGACTGGGTCTACGGTCTTTTTCTCCTCTTGTGCCTTGGCGCCGCGGCCGGACTCGTGCGCTGGCTTTTGCGGAGGAACATTGCCGTTGAACGTCCGGCGCTGGTCATCAACGCCCTGGCCATCCTGGCGATATACGCCTCACTGCTGCAGTACATCCAGACAATTAATTGGACCGGCTACCAGGGACGTCTGGCCTTTGCCGCGGCGGCCTCGATTTCACTGTTTATCACTCTGGGATTGGCCGCCCTGGGCAGCAGGCGGCTGGCGGCGGGCACTGCCGCCGGCCTGCTGGTCGTGGCCATCACCGCTTTGTTTCTCTTGCTGCTGCCGGCTTATCCCCGCCCGACGATTTACCAGCCGGCCGAAGATTTAACCCGGACCTGCGCGCGCTTTGCGGAAGGGCTGCAGATAGAGGCTGTGGACACCGGTACCGTCGTGCGCCCCGGTGATTCTTTACCGGTCACTCTCTATGGTTACGGACTGGCGGATGCAGCGGGGCCGCAGGAGATCACGCTGCTGCTTCGCGGCGCGGACGGGCAAGAGGTTGGCCAGGTCTTTGCTGATCTGCAGTGGCGGGCCGGGGAAGTTGTGTCTTCAGCCGTGGAGCTTCCGGTGGCGCAGGATGCCATACCGGCGCGCGCTGTTCTCGACGTCGCATTGTTAGATGCAGACGGCCGAAATCAAAGCGCAACCAGCGCCACGGGCCGCGTGCTGGATGTCCCTTTCAGTCTTGAGGCCGTGAAGATCGCCCCGGAGGAGACCTTTGCACCGGTTCCGCTGTTTGAAACGGCCGCCAACTTCGGCGATCTCCTCGTGCTCATTGGTTATGACGTGCAGTGGGCTGAATCCGGGCCGGCCGTTACGCTCTATTGGCAGGCGAAGGAAACGATGGCGCAGGATTACACAACCTTTGTGCATATTGTGGATGGCGGTGGCAATCTGGTTGCCCAAAGTGATAGCCAACCAACGAACGGGATCTACCCCACATCAATCTGGGACGAAGGCGAGATTGTGGCAGATCGCAAAGAATTGACTTTGCCGGCGGATGCGCCGTTGGAACAGCTGAACATGGTCACGGGCGTTTACCTGCTGGAGACCTTGCAGCGGCTGCCTGTAACGGATGCCGCCGGCCAACGCCAGCCGGGCGATCAGTGGCGCCTCGACCTGCCTAAGCCGTAGAGCGGCTTCGTTTGTGCCGGTCAAACAGGGCGACGCCTGAGGCAAGCAGCAGTCCCGCCAGCAGTAAAACAATACCGATCTGTAGGGTGCGCGGCCGGAACTGAAACATTATTTCGTGGCTCCCTTCCGGCACGTACACGCCGCGCAGAACATCATTCGTTTCGTAAATAGGCACTAAACGGCCGTCCAACAACGCCTGCCATCCGGGGTAATAGGCATCGGCGAGCACAAGGAAGGCCGGGTCCGGGGTATCCACACTGATGGCGATATCTTCCGCTTCATAGCGCGTGATCTGTACACTGCCGGATGTCCCCGCGGCGCCATCTCTTAATTGGGATTGTTCGTCGGCCGGCAGCGCTTCGGTGACCAGCGCACGTTGGCGCCAGTCAAAATCGGCCGACAACAATGTGGGCAGGACAGATTCCTCAGGGACCTCCTGCACATCTCGAACCAGGAACGCACGTTCGCCTGCCGCCGTATTCTTGTATATCCAGACACCGTCCAGCTGCTGTACCAGCTCCAAATTGGGCTGCTCAGGCAGTGCCTCGGCCGCAAGGACGTATTTGACGTTGAGCATGCCGGCCAGCGGGTGAAAGTGGCTCATCATCAGCATATTCTCGTTGCCGCGCATCCAGCCGATTTCAATCTCGTCATCCATTGCTCGCAGCAGAGCGGCATAGTCGCCCTTGATCAGCGAGGAGTAGCCGGTGATATCCTCAATGGCGAATATCGAAAGAATGTTGGGTCCGAACACGGTTTTGCCGGCCTGGAGGGGCAGGACGCGGAATGGTTCGGGTTCCTGACTCAAATATTGTGTAACGGCATTATCCGGATAGAGGTAATCGATGGAAGTGATTGGATTGAAGTCGTAAGCCCACTGCAGCACCTCGCCAAGCGCCAGCAGGAGCAGGAGAGAGCCAGCAATCAAAGGTTTCTTGCGTATGGCCAGCAGCAGAAAAACGGCGGCAACCAACAAGACAGCCGCACGCCACAACTCTTTGACAGCCGTGTCACGATTATCGATAAAATCCTGGCCAAGGTAGCGAGTTGTTACCAGGACGATGACGGCTATGATCAGCAGCGACAGGCTAACGGCCGACAGTGTCCGCCGCCAGGAAATTTCGCTTTGCAGCCAGCCGTCCAGGCCGGCCGCGGCCAACCAGGCGCCCAGGAAGGGGATGAGGATGATCGTTCGCCGCAGCGCCAGGTACTGGGAACCCGGCGCCAGGGTGAGGGCGCGTGCAGCGGGCGTTCCCAGCGCGATGGCCAGGACAAAGGCCATCAGCAAAAGTGATGTCAATAAGAAGCGTTTTTCGCGGGCGACAAAAACGGCCGACAGCGCCAGCAGCAGGGCGACCACGCCAAAATAGACCGTGACCTCCGCATAGTTGATGGCTCCCCAATAATGCACTTCCGTCGCCGGGTTGCCGTAAAAATCGGGGGCGATCAGGGTGATCAGTTGGCCTGCGGGCCAGCGCGAATCGAGGATGGTATGCGCATCGGAGAGCGTGCGCTGGCTGAAGGAAGAAAACTCGGCCGCCGGCAATATGACCAGGGAGCCAATACTTAAGCCAATCAAGGCGACGAAAATCAAGTACAGGAGCGGTCGGGCGGGCTGCTCTTTTTTATCGCTGGCGCGGAAAAAGAGTTTGGTCAGGGAATACAAGAAAAGGACAAGCCCAAAAATAAAGACGAACTGCACCTGGCCGCCAAGGATGCCCAGGCCCAGGAATAGGCCTGCCAGGGCCGCCCAGGCCGGTTTCTTCTCCTCAACAGACACCTCATAGGCCCAAAACAGTCCAGGCATCCAGGCGGCCGTGCTCAAACGGTGCGGATTTTCCAGCCAGACCATCAGGTAACCGTTCAACAGCCAGACACCACCACCCAAGACCGCCGCAAACCAGGCCAGCCGCCGGCGGCGCAGAAAGAGATACATGAACGTACCCGTCAGGGTCAGGTGAAACCAGGCCAGCCAGGGCAGCGCGTTATGGGCGGGCAATACGGCCGCGACCAGCAAGTTGGGCAAATAAAACGGCTGGAAATTGGGGTCGGCGATAACCGGCGTGCCGGTAAATGAGTATGGATTCCAGAGCGGCAGACGGCCGCTTTGCACGGCGGCCGTTTGCAGCGCGCGATTGGGATAAAAGATGAAGAAAGGGTCAATGATCAGGCGATTGTGTCGAGGACCGAGCGCAAGGTGGTCCCAGGGCTTGATATCCTGGATAATTTCCAGCGGCACCAGCGTGAAATGAGGAAGCAGTGATTGATGCAGCAGGAGCGCCGCGCTCAATGCGAATATGATCAGGGCTATCAGACCAGACCACTTTCTGAACCAGTTGGGGAGATTCAGCTCCCGGACTTCACGCGCCATCGCTGGTAGATTATACGAGCCAACGAGCTTATGCAAAGACAATTGTTTTGCTGCAGAAAATCGCCTGCCCGTTGACGGATAAGATTTTGACTATCTCGACTGAGCGGAAAAAGGATATCGTCGCTCTTCTCATCTGCTGGGGAGTTATGCTTCTCGTTTTCGCACGGCCGCTAAGTGCATCGCAGAACGAGGTCATCTTTGGCTATGATGTGCAGTGGCTGTTCCAGCCGACGATGAATTTCGCCTTCGATGCCTTTCGAAACGGCCACTACCCTCTCTGGAATCCCACCTTATTCCTGGGCTTTCCGCAATATGCCGAACCGCAGCTTTCGACCTTTTATCCGCCAATGAGGCTGTTGGCCTGGATGCCCGTGTCCCAGGCGATTGCCTGGCTCTACTTCTTGCATTTTGGTTTGACCGCTTCGGGCATGTATCTACTGGCCCGCCAGCAAGGAGCAGGCCAGCCCGGAGGACTGCTTGCCGCATTCTCGTGGACCCTGGGCGGCTTCTATATCGCCCACCTCTATGCCGGGCATTTGCCGCACCTTATGACGCTGGCCTATCTCCCGTGGCTGCTGCTTGCTGCGGACATCGCCTTTCGATCCCGGAGATGGTCGAAAGCCGTCCTGGCCGCACTGCCGCTGGGATTGGCTATGCTGGCCGGATACGCGCCTTTTTTCGTGCTGCTCGTTTTGGCCGTGACGCTACAGATGCTCTGGTATATGGCCCAGACATGGCGTTCTTCGGGTTCCTGGAAACAAGCCGTTGTAGTCGTGCGCCAGTGGATCATATTGGGATTAGCTGCGGGCTTGATTTCAGCGGTTCAACTGCTGCCCACAGCCCAGATGGCCCTGTTATCCACGCGCGCCGCTTCGGCCGACTATGAATTCGCCAGCCAGCTGTCGCTGCCCTTATGGAGCTTGCCGACATTGCTGATCCCGAACCTGTACGGTTCTCCGGTTGGAGCCATTTACTACTGGAAAGCGGAGCTGTATGAGTATTGGGAGTACGCTCTCTATCTCGGCATCCTGCCGCTGATTCTGCTGCTGATCGCGCTCGTTACAGATGTCAAGAAGGCAGCCTTCTGGTGGCTGCTTGGCGGCGCCGGCCTGATCCTGGCCCTCGGGCCGACCGGGATTCTACACCGGCTTGCCTATCTCCTGATTCCGGGATTTGGCCTGTTTCGTGTTCCGGCGCGGTTTTCCGCGCTATTCGGGCTTTCCGTGTCCATTATTGCCGGCATCACCTTAGACAACCTGCCATTCAGCAGGCGGCAGTGGACACGCACCGCGGCGTTGGTCATGGTCTCGATAACGGCCGTCTTATTTGCCGCCGCCCTCTATGGCACGCTGGCAAACGACACTTTCCTGACGGAAACGTATTCTGAGCGAGGATTCTTGTGGCTTGCGTTTCTGATCAGCGGTTCGATCAGCCTGCTTCTGCTGCGAGTGATCCTGCCGGTTTCCCTGTGGACCGTCTTTCTGGTCGCTTTCATACTGCTCGATCTGGCCTCGTGGGGGTTTCGTTTTATAAAGATCGAAACAGATGTCGCCCAGGAGTGGCAAACTGCAAGTGAACTGCTGCCTCGGGATCGCACCACCTATCGCGTGGATAGCGAAGAGCTGCAAGAAAACCAGGCTTCTCTATTTGGGTTTCATCATGTAACTGGCTATGATGAATTCCGGATTGACATGAACAAACGGCTGGATGAACTGCGGATGGCCAATGAGCCGGCGGAAGCAATGCTTGGCGTGCGCTATAGAGTACAGCACGAGGACCAGGGGGCGCCTGACGGCGACGTCTGGCGATCGGCCGGCAGCGCGAATGGTGTGAAGATTTTTGAACGGAGCGATGCTCTACCGCGCGCGTTTCTTGTCTACGACGTCATCGGCGTGCCTGATCTCGCGACGGCCCTGGCAGTGCTGAGCGACAGCCGGCATGACTGGAAAACCACGGCCGTTGTTGAAGTTGCGCCTGATACATCGTG
Source organism: Promineifilaceae bacterium (SeqCode) (assembly GCA_046259725.1). GTDB lineage: Bacteria > Chloroflexota > Anaerolineae > Promineifilales > Promineifilaceae > JAACFF01. The sequence goes on from JBJYWZ010000422.1 coordinate 36,924, forward strand.
TGACATCGCCAAACCGCAATCGCCCGCCGCCGTGAACATCCTCAGTTATGAGGCAGACGAAGTGCGCATGACCGTTAGTTCGGAAACAACCGGTTGGTTAGTCCTGAGCGATCAATATTATCCTGGCTGGCAGGCAGCGATTGACGGCCGTCCCGCGCCAATCCAGATTACAAATGCGGCGCTTCGCGGCATATGTGTCCCGGCCGGAACACACGATATCACCTTTTCTTTCCGGCCGGCTCTTTACCCGGCGGGCAGCGCACTCTCGCTGTCTGGCCTTTTGCTGGTGGTTGTCTCCGCCTTCTTAGAGATCAGAAAGCATTATGCGGGGTAATTCAGAGTCAATGATGAAGTCATACCAACGATTTCTCGCCGCGTACGGAAACTGGCTGGCCTTACTCCTGCTGCTGATCTTCTTTGGACGGCTGCTGGCCACCGCACAGATCAAATCAGCCACCTACGATGAAATCCTGCATGTCTTTCAGGCAGCGCTCTACTGGCAGAACAAAACGCTGTACAGCGTCGTGCAGAATCCCCCGCTGGTAAATTCAGTAATGGGCGTGCCGCTTGCCCTGACCTTCCGCCCAAACCTGCCTGAATCCATCGAGCCCATCAGCAACTGGCTGGCTATGAGCAAATCCTTCATGTGGGAAGACAATGACACCGGTCTACAAATGCTGGCGGTGGCGCGGCTGGCCGTCATGTGGATGGCCACGTTACTCGCTGCTCTTGTGACCAGGTGGAGCGGTCAGTTGTTCTCGACGAAAACGGCCGGGCTGCTGGCGCTGGTCCTTTTCTCCTTCGACCCCAACATCCTGGCGCACGCCTTCCTGGCAACGACGGATCTGGGCACGACCTTTTTCTTCGCTCTTTGCGGATATCTGGTGTGGCGCTACTGGCGGACACCGGCGCCGCGATCGCCAGGGTTGTATATTGCAGTTGGAACAGTGCTTGGCCTGACGCTGGCGGCCAAGTTTTCCGGCCTGATCTTGATCCCGGCAGTTATCATCATTGCCGGCTACCGGCTGCTAACCGGCCATTCTCGCCGGGATGAATGGTGGCGAACCGCGTTGGAAATCGGTGGCTGGCTGGTGATCGGCGCTTTCATCTTCCTCCTGGCCTATCGCTTTAACTGGCAAACACTGGCTCTGGATTTTACCTGGCAGCGCGATCACCAGCTCCAGGGGCGGCTCGGCTTTCTGCTTGGAGAATTCGGCAACGGCTGGTGGTATTATTTCCCGTATATTTACGCCATCAAAACCCCAATCCCCGTGATGCTGCTCGTCTTTCTAAGCGTCGGCGTCTTTATTTGGCGGCGCAGTTGGGGCTGGCAAGTTCTGTGGCCGCTGCTCCTGGCCGCAGGCGTTTTTGCAGCCAGCATGGTCAGCCGCGTCAATATCGGCTATCGCTATTTACTGCCCATGATCCCGCCGCTGGCGGTGTTTGTGGGGCAGCTCGCCCAGCCGGGTTATCTCAAGAGAGGGGCGGCAAAAGTTGTTGTTTCGCTGGCTGTGTTGTTGGCGATGGTCATCAGCATAGCGACCCACCCACATTACCTGGCCTATTTTAATGTTCTCGTGGGAGGACCTGAGGAGGCGTGGCAGATCGTCGTTGACTCCAATATTGATTGGGGGCAGGACCTGAAGGGTTTGGCCGGTTACATGGAGGAGAATGGTTACGATTTTGTCAACGCCAACTGGTTGGGCACGGCACCTCTGGAGGCTTATGGCATCAACGGCCGTATTGTGGAAGGCTGGCCGGCAGCCAAAGAATTCCCACTTTACGACTGGTTTTATCCACCACGCCCGGCTCCTGGATTTTATGCCTTCAGCGCCACCCAACTGCAAGGTCTCTATCTGAAAGGGGACAGGGAGCGCTTCAACTGGTTCAAGGAGCGCCAGCCGCTGGATAAGATTGGCTACTCTTTGTTTGTGTATGACGTGCCTGCCGATGGGCCAAGAGTGGGCCTGGCGCTGTCCGGAATCGGCATCAGTACCATCGAAGAAGATGACTTCAATCAGGCGTTTCAGAGCAACGACGTGCAGCCGCGCTGGTTTGACGCCCGCAGCAGCCTGGTCTGGCCAGGGGGCAGTGCAGACGGGGTAACCACCGCCGCCTGGGCGGCCGTCGGCGATGGGCACCTGCCCGAGAACGCGGCGCTGCAGGCCCTCTATCCGCAGGGCGGCCCGCTGCTTCATGGTATCGGCAAGGAAGGGATGCAGTACTCTCTTTTCCGTTGGTCGGAATCACCGTTGAGCATGCTTCTGGCGGGCGAACAAGGCGACGCAGTGAAGGTGGATTTAGGTTGGACGCCGAAGCCAGATGTGGGCAGCGATTCGTGGGACAAGGAGCGTATTCCGCTGGACGAAACGGCCGTTCTCGGCGAAGTCCTGGAACTGGAAGGATACCAACCGTTGTGGCCGGATACTTTGCGGGCTGGAGAACCCTTGCAGATGCTGAGTTTCTGGAAGGTGATAGACCCCCCTCAGGAGGAGATTAAGCTCTTCCTGCATCTGTTGGATGGGAACGGGGAAATCGTGGCCCAACATGACGGTTTGGACATCCTGGCACAGGGTTTGCAGCCGGGAGACGAGCTGATCCAGCTGCACGCGGTTCAACTGCCTGGAGATCTGGCGCCCGGCGAGTACGCCCTACAGATAGGCGCCTACCGCAGCGGGGATTTTTCTCGCTTGATGCTGGCGGACGATCGCTCAGATCGCGTACTGCTGGAAAAAGTCGCTGTCGTCACCCCCGTGCCATAGATCCAAAGAGACTGCCGGAATGACCCGATAGGCGGCGTGTAGTTCCAACTGGCGCTAAGGTACGGCGATCAGGCGATAAACGCCCAGTTTTTCGCCGCCGCGTTCGCCGAGATAGAGCTCACCGTTCACATCTTCACCAAAAGTGCTGATGAACTTTTTCGTGGCATCCCCAAAGCTCCGTGACCAGGAGGATCCGCTGTTATTTAAAAGCCAGAGGCGACCGGTGCAGAAATCGCCGAACACGTAACGGCCGATCAGCGATGGATACTGCTGCCCCCTGTATACATAGCCGCCAATGACCGAGCAGTCATTATCTGATTGATCGTATTCAAAAATCGGCATTGTATAGTGGGTATCCGGCGAGCAGTTTGCCGTAATCAACGGATCTACCGAACTGTAATCGATGGTGCCTTCATAGCAGTGCCATCCATAATTCAGGCCGCCTTCACTGCCGGAAGGCTGGAAATTGATTTCCTCACGCAGGTTTTCACCAACCTCACCGATATACATGTCGCCGGTCAGGCGGTCGAAACTAAAACGGTAAGGATTACGAAAGCCGATTGACCAGACCTCGTCACAGCTGCCGCCTTTGCCATCTACGAAGGGGTTATCGGGCGGGATGGAGTAGAGTTTCGATCCGCAGTCGGGGGCAAGCCCGCCGCCGCTCTGGTTTACATCGATGCGCAGAATATTGCCCAACATCTCATTGAGACCCTGCCCACTGTTGTGCGGGTCACCTCCACGATACCAGGGATCCGGACCGCCGTCGCCGACGGACATATACAGATAACCATCCGGGCCAAATTGAAGATCGCCCGCGTTATGCACTCTATAAGCATGGTTGCTTGTAGAATCTGGTTTATTGATCGCAAGCAGATTAACTTCACTTTCCCGATCCGCCACATCGGGATTGGAACTACTTACCGAGAAGCGTGAGAGCATGATCGTGTGCTTGATGCTGGTGTAGACGATGTAGAAGTAGGGTGTGCGAGGATAATTGGGGTGAAAGGCGATGCCAAGCAGCCCTTCTTCCCAGTTATCATCAGCTACGTCTTGCGTGATATCGAGGAATGGGACGGCGTTAGTTGTGCCATCCGGCTGGACGACGAAAATGCGCCCCGTGCGCTCCGCGACAAAGAGGCGATTATCTCCGGCATCGACGATGCTCGTGATTGTATCGCCGCCCGGTATTGTGGCGAAGAGCTCCAGATTGATCTGCGGTGGGCCGCTGGGCGAACTGATAATGGGCAGGTGGACGACCTGTCCTGAAAGGCCTGGTTCGGCCGATGCGAGGCTTCTCGTCGCCATTACCACGGTACTTAGTAACAGCAAACTGACCAGCAGCCACAAAGATTTCGTTTTCATTTGTTATTGACCCCCTGCTCAATGTCCTACGGCGTCAGCACCAACTTCAGGGCTGCGGACGGTGGTCCCTGGTTCCCAAAATTGTTATCCAGCGCGGCCGTCAGATAGTTAATGCCCCCTTCAGGCATCGAGCGCATCAGCGTAACCGGTACCTCCGTGTAGCCGCCG
>JBJYWZ010000422.1:41318-47473 GCA_046259725.1 Promineifilaceae bacterium (SeqCode)
GCCCCCTTCAGGCATCGAGCGCATCAGCGTAACCGGTACCTCCGTGTAGCCGCCGTGAAAAGATTGAGCATCATACACCTGGAAAGCGACAAGGCTGTTGGCGTTATAAGGTTTTACGTTGTAACCGCCGCCGGGTACGCCGTCCAGGAACAGCCCACCCTCAAGAACGACCAAAGAGGCCGGCTGCCAATCCCCTCCGGAAATGATCGCTATTTGCGCAGCTGACGCGGTCTCCGCCGGCGTCATTTCAATGCCACGAAGCGAGAGCTGCGGAGCGAGCGGCAGACCTTCACGCAGCACCGCCTGTGATCCGCTGTCGCTGCCGGGAATGAGGAAGGTCCGGTTAACCAGTTCATGGCCATCCTCGAAGCGCACGGTCACCGTGCTGCCCAGCAGTTCCAGGCCGGACACGCTGCCTGACTCATTGGGACCAGGCGCGCCGACGCCGCGAATGCTGTTCGGATCGACATCGACGGAAAAGCGAAATTCTTCGCCAGGCTCGAACTCTTGAAAGTTCAATTCGAGAGTATCGTACCCGCCGCCGCGTTCGCCATCGTAGCGGTGACCGGCAAAGCCTGTGCCACCCTTCTCATCCACCTTGAGATCCTTGGCCAGCGTATCGCCTCCCTGGCCGTAGGGATCGAAGATCATATCAGGGAAGACGGCCGTGCTCAGATCAATAGATACGAACGTCATCTTCTGACCATTCGAGGCTTTATTGCGCAGGATAAAGGAATCTCTATTGAATGTACTGGCGTTGATGCCGCCGGTGGGCGTAATCAGAAGCTGGGCTTCGTATGGAGAGGGCGGCAACTGGGGTGTGGGCACAGCCGTTGGCGTGGGGTCGTGGCGAATAATAGGCAGCCAGGCATCAGAATCGCCGTTGAGACCTTCGGCCATGAGTTCCGGCCCCGCCGCGAACAGGAGCAGCAGCAGGATATCGAACCCGAAGAAAATAGCTAGAAGCCGAAGAACTGCAACGATACGTACCATAAAGAATTGACTTCCGGTGCTTGTGAAATGCGGTACAAGCACGCAACTAGTATACGCCTCTTATGACAAGTTGCAAGCGGACACCAGGTAACCGCAAACGTTTGCTCATTTTAGGGTATGGCGAATTGATACGTATTATCAATCAGGGGCTGCCCGTTGACGGACGCCGGCAGGCGTTCGCCGCTGGCTGGATCATAGAGGCCGACAAGCAGGTTTTTCGCCCCGGAAGCCCCGCTTATGCGATGCCGGTCGCGGATGACATCGCCCGCCTGCCAGATGGCCGTGGGGCTGGCAGCAGATGCCGGTGCGGCGTCGTCCTGTGCCAGCAAACTGCCCTGATCATCCAGCACGTGCAGGAAAACGGTGTACTCCTGATCCGGCGTGCCTGCTGCCCGCCACCACAGCGTAACCAGTAGATCGTCTCCCGCCTGCTCAGTGGACATCCCCGCCAGTTCAATTGCATCACCGAAGCTGACCACTTCAGGCAGGGGACTTTCGACCGGCAGCGGCTGCGACGGCCGTACCGGTACCGCAGATACGATAGGTGGATCGATTGGTTCTCCGCCACGGGCAGCGGGTAAGTTACGGCCGTCTTCCTGGACGTGTACGAGAAGCTGCGCCAGTGTGGGCCCATCCAGTTCCCCACCTGCCTTCAAAGTCCAGGTATCCCGATAAATCTCGCCTTCCTGCCAATCGCTTGTGGGATTCAGACCCAAACCGGGATAGCTGTACTGTTCGTCGAGTTTTCGCCAGCCTCCTTGCCAGGGAACCAGGAGCTGCACGGCAATGGTGTAGTCCTCATCGATATTCTCCAACGCCTGCCAGGTGAGCGTGAGCGGAACTTCCTGATTGAGCATCAGCGGATCGATCTGCGCATCCAGGAGGGCCAATGTGTCGTCATAGATAACGGCCGTTTCCAGGCCTCCGATATTGGGCATGGTAAGCCGCTGCGCCTGCGGGTAGAGCGCTGGAAAGAACACGAGCAGCAGCGCGAATGTTGAGAGGACCGGAACCAGCGTCGCCGCGATCAGCGCCTGATCGCGCCGCGAGGAAGGCCACCAGCGTGCATAACCGGCGGCCGCCAGCCAGGCGATGCCCGGCATCACCGGCAGCCACCAGCGCCCCTCGGGCACCAGGAATCCAGCTTCCTTGACGGTCAACGCTTTTACCGCGAAATAGAGGTAGCTGATAGCCGCAATGCCCAGCAGTACAGCCAGTGTACCCTGCCACGAACGGCTCTTTGGGTCGCGCCGCAGCCAGCCAAGCAGGGCGAAAAGTAAAAAGACGGCCCATAGTAAGTAATACCAATCCGGACCGTAGCCCACATCTCCCGCGCTCCAGTCGAGCCAGAAGGAACGGCCGATGTCGTCCAGCCAGGGCAGCAGTAGGGCGAAATCCGCGGGTCGCAGCGCCAGCACACGGCCGACGGGCAGGCTGCCCTCCAGGGCCAGGGAATCTTTCAGGCGAATCGTATTCAGCACCATCCAGGCGGCCCAAAGAGGGATCAATCCGGCCAGGGTGAAGACCGCGCTTTTAACCACGCGGCCCCAATTTCTGTGCCGCAGCAGGACGGCAAGCAAGGCGGCGCCCAGATAAGCAAGGACAAAGACGCCGTTGGCCTTGGTCAAAATCGCCGCTGCGGCCAGCAGACCCAGACCAAAGAATGCGCGCGGCGCTTTATCGTTATGGATGATGAGGATCGTATAGGCCAGGACCATGGCGGAGACGGCCGTAAGCGGCATATCATTATTTACCGAGGCGCTGAGATGCAGGTAGTTGGGCTGGAAAGCCAGGAGGCTGATCATCAACAAAGCCTGGGAGGCCGAGTAGACGCCGCGCCCGGCGCGGAACAGCGCGGCCAGACCGAGAATACCTAACAGCGCCGCCGCGAAACGGCTGGTATAGAGCAGCGGCGTATTGCCCGGCGTGATATGGATAACAGGGTTCAAATTGCCGTGATGCGTGGCCAGATAGGCGGGGTTTGCCGGCCAATCGATTGGCGGCGGCGGGTTCGCGTCGCTGGGCGGCACAGGCACGCCCCACCCGGACAGTTCGGCAAAGACGAAGTAGAGCGGGGGCTGGTGCCATTCTGTATAACGCACCTCGCTGTCCACCAGGCCGCGGTTCGGCAGGCCGCGAATCTGGCGCATGACCTGGATGTATTCGAAGTTGAGCAGTTCATTGGGCGTGGCATGCGCGGGAAGCCTGATCGCCAGCCAAACCGCCGCTGCGAAATAGAGCAGAATGAGAAAAATGAACCACCAGGTTCCCGCTGAGTCCGGCAGCAATCGTCGCATGGGCGGTAATTATATCGAAAAGTGGCCTTCTATGATTGCGTTTTTGTGCGACTCTGCGCAACGGCGGATAGATAAAGCATTTCGTCTACAATTACTAAAACCAGGCGATTCGCGCTACCATTATGGCTATGGCAAACGGCAAAAAGAAAGTCGTCATCACGGGCGCCACGGGTTTCGTTGGCGGCGCACTGGCACATACTTTGGCCGGCGAGAATGTCGATCTATACGCTCTGACACGGCCGACCTCAGACTTTCAGCGCGTCAAGCACCTGCCCATAACCTGGCACGTGGGCGACATTACCAAACCAGAAAGCCTGCACGGTGTTTTCGATGGCGCCGATTGGGTGATCCACGCTGCGGGCATGCTGGGCCAGGCGGGCGTCTCCAATTCAACCTACCGCCGCAATAACACAGACGGCACCAACAATATCCTGGCGGAGATCGCGGCCAGCACATCAAATCCACGCGTCCTCTATATCAGCAGCGCCGGCGTCCTGGGCCCGTTCACCGGCAACCCGACCGATCCCGCCCCTGATGAAGATTCAACGCTTGCGCCTTCCAACCCATACGAGCAGAGTAAAGCGGCTGCCGAACTGATCGCCAGGAGCTACATTAATGCCGGTCTGCCCGTGATTATTGTGCGCCCTGAATTTATCTACGGCCCTGGCGATCTTCATGTCCTTGGCTTATTCGGCGCAATCCAGCGCCGCCAATTTTTCTATATCGGCAATGGCTACAACACCTGCCACCCGACCTACATCGACGACACAATTAACGGCATGCTACGCGCGCTGGAATACGGCAAACCAGGCGAGATATACCATATTACGGGGCCAAGGCCGATCACGTTCCGCGAATTGGCGGAGACCATCGCCGCTGAACTGGATGTCGCTCCACCGCGACTGGCGCTGCCGAAATCTCTGGTGTGGCTGGGAGCGGCAGGCGTTGAGAGCGTGGCAACCAAACTTGGCAGATCCGTGCCTCTCAGCCGCACCGGCGTCGCCTTCTTCAGCGAAGACCGCCGCTCCACATTTGCCAAGGCCAGCAAGGAATTAGGCTACGAACCCCAGGTGGATATTCAAGAGGGTATAGCCCGCTCCGTCGCCTGGTACCGCGAGAACGGGCTGCTTTGATTCAGCATTCAGTAAGCATTGGACAGCAATCAGGAAACAGTGGGCAGTGGAACCAGTCTACTGAAAACTGCTCTACTGAACACTGGCCGTAAGATGCTGAACGCCTGTCGGGCTGGCCACATAGGCCTCGGCGGCCATTCGTAAGAAGAGTCCATGTTCAACAACGCCGGGCCGCTTGCGGATCGCCGCTGCCAACTGAAAAGGATCTTTAATTGTTTCGAAGTAGCAGTCGAGGATGATATTCCCCTCGTCGGTGATGCGCGGCTGCCCATCCTGCAGGCGCAGCACCGGGCGACAGCCCAGCGTCTGCAGGTAATCTGACACCGGCCGTTTTGCGAACTGGATTACCTCCACAGGGACCGGCGCGATCATGCCCAGGTGGTCGACCAGCTTGCGGTCGTCGCTGATAACAATGAAGCGCTCCGTGCTGGTGACGACGATCTTCTCGCGCAGCAGCGAATGGCCCAGCCCTTTAATCAGGTTGAGCTGGGGGTCGATTTCATCCGCGCCGTCGATGGTGATATCGACATGGGGATGCTCGTCCAGCGTGCCCAATGGAATATGGTGCTGGCGGGCTAACTGCGCCGTAGCCTCTGAGGTCGGTATGCCAACAATACCGTTAAGGCTCCCGTCAGCCAGGCGCATGCCCAGGTCGACGACGGCATAATAGGCGGTGCTGCCGCTGCCAAGTCCCACAACCATACCTGACTGCAGCGTATTGACGGCCGACACCGCCGCCTCGCGCTTCAGTTCGTCAATAGATTTATCCATGAGCGGCCACCATTGGCAACTGTTAACCGCTCAGCACTGCGATCCCGGCGGTAATGTCGTCGCCAAGATCATAATGAATCACGCGGCGGCCGGCCTGTTTCAAAGCTGCGGCATCACCCAGGACCTGCGCCGTCTTTAATATGCCAAACGTGATACTTGAATCTGGTTCACCCGCCTCATCAGGAATGGCCACATCCTGCGGCATGGAGCCAGTTAGCTGAATAAAAAGGCCGTTTCCCGCGTCTCCCTTGTGAAGCTGGCCGGTTGAATGCAGGAAGCGCGGGCCGTAGCCGACTGTTACCGGCAGTCCCGTATATTGGCGAATGGACTCGCGCAGCGCGTCGAGCGCGGCGTCCGCTTGCGCTGACGGCTTGATATACGCCTGAATGCTGACGTAATCGCCCGCCTGCCCCTGGTCCAGAAAGGCGTGCAGGCTTTCGGCTGAAGGCGCCTGTGTATCTCCCGCCGGCAGAGAGCCGCTTTCCTGGTAGCTGGCGATCATGCTGCGCGCCTGAACCTTGGCTTCTTCCACGTTGGGCTGGTCGAAGGGCTGGATATCCAGGAATGCCCCGGCAACGGCCGTTGCCAGCTCCCAAAGCAGGAATTGGCGGCCTAATTCATAAAGATCGGCGATCGACAGCCGGACGACGGGATATCCCGCTTCTTCCAGCGCACTAACGCCGCTGTCATTCGCGCCTTCACCGTCAAGTTTCAGGTAGACGAAGAGGCGATCCTTCCCATACCTATCCGGCGCGGCAAGGCGCTCGCCCACAACGGGGAGAATTCCCTTGCCATCTTTACCGGTGCTTTCGGCGATAAGCTGTTCGGCCCAGTCGCCGAAGCTGGCCAGTGAAGGAGAAATGATCAATGTCAGTTTGTCGACTCCTTCCCGCGCCAACGCGCCCATCATCACACCCAGAACCGCGGCGACGTTGTCGCCAACGGCAGCGCCGCCTTCTTC
>JBJYWZ010000423.1:0-6938 GCA_046259725.1 Promineifilaceae bacterium (SeqCode)
AAAATCCGCCGTATCGAAATTCGAACGCGGAAACTGGTCAACGACAGCTTCGCCGGCGAGTATCACTCGATCTTTAAGGGGCGGGGCATGGAGTTTGACGAGGTACGGCCGTACCAGATCGGCGACGAGATCCGTAATATCGACTGGAATGTGACGGCGCGTACGGGCGAGCCGTACATCAAGCGCTATGTGGAAGAACGCGAACTGACGGTGATGCTGGTAGTGGACGCCAGCGCTTCGGAGAATTTCGGCTCGGTGGAACGCTTCAAGCGAGAGATCGCGGCGGAATTAACGGCCGTGCTCTCCTTCGCGGCAACGACCAACAACGATAAGGTCGGACTGCTCATCTTCACCGACCAGGTTGAGCTCTTTATCCCGCCGCGTAAAGGGCGCAAGCATGTCCTGCGCCTGATCCGCGAGCTGCTCGCTTTCGAACCGCAGGGCAGCGGCACGGACATCAAGATGGCCCTGGACAAGGTGAACCAGATCTTGAAGCGGCGCAGCATCATCTTTCTGGTATCCGATTTCATGGCCGATCCCCAAAGCTATCGCCGGCAGCTCTCAGTAACCAACCGCCGGCACGATCTGATCGCCGTGGATTTGAACGACCCCCTGGACAGCGACATTGCCGATGTCGGTCTGCTGGTTGTGGAAGACCCGGAAAGCGGGGCCATTGAATACATCGACACGGGCAACAAGAAATGGCAGGAAGCGTTCCGCCGGCGTATGAATAAGCTGGAAGCGGAAAAAACCAGGGTCTTTCGCCAGGCCAGCGTCGATCGCATTGATATCAATACCGATCAGGAATACACAATGGCCCTGACGCGCTTTTTCCAGGACCGCTCGAAGCGCATCAGGCACTAAAGGAATGCGGAATGCGGAATTAAAATACGTCTCTACCCCGCATCCTGTATCTTGAAAACTTACAGCTCTGCCACTATTAGAGAATTACTTATGATGAAAAGAAAGCTATCGCTCCTCCCTCTGTTGCTCATCGCCGCCCTGCTGCTTGTGGGCGTGGTGAGTGCGCAGGGAAATGTGACGGCGACGGTGCTCGGGCCGGAAGCCCCTTATACGGCTAATGTGGGCGATCCCCTGGAATTGACACTGGTGGTCACGCACCCGGCAGGTTACCAGGTTATTGCCCCCGAGCTGGACGATCAGGCGGACGGGACGTCCTGGGGCGACTTTGTGATTCGCTCCCAATCGCCCCCGACAACGGCCGATAACGGGGACGGCACGGAAACAACGATCATCGTTTTTGACGCGCGCCTCTTCGCGCCCGGCGAGTTCAGCACACCCCCGCTGCCCGTCACCGTGACCGACGGGGCGGGGCAGTTGATCGAAGTAACTGCCGCCCCTGTCCCTGTAACTATCACGTCCGTCCTGGTAGAGGGAGACACAGAATTACGCGACATTAAGCCGCAGGCGGAGATGCCTTTCACCAACCTGCTGCCCTGGCTGGCCGGCGGGCTGCTGCTGGCCCTCCTCGCCGGCGGCGCTTACCTGTTCTATCGCTGGCGCCAGGAGCGCCTGGCTCTGGCCGCTGTCGATAACCGCCTGCCGCACGAGATTGCACTGGACGAACTGGATCGCATCGCTCGCCTGGGCTTGCCGGAGCGCAAACTTTTCAAAGAACATTACAGCATGGTCTCCGATACGGTGCGTATCTACCTGGAGAGCATCTACGCGGTGCCCGTGATGGAGCGCACGACGGGCGAGATCGCCTCCGAGCTCCAGGCCACGACCCTCGATCGTGGGACGCAGCGGCGCGTCGTCACATTCTTGCAAGAAAGCGACCTGGTGAAATTCGCCGATATCGTGCCCAGTGAAGCAGAGGCCTATGAGCTTATCGCTCAGGGCCGCATGATCGTGGAATCAACAAAGCCGCTCACCATCTCGCCCGACGATCTGAACGGAAGTTCGGGCCTGAACGGCGGCTCGCCGGATGCAGTTGTCGCCGCACGCGCTTTCTCCAGCAACGGGCAAAACGACACAATTGAGGTGAGCGCATGACGCCTGGACTCTCCGCAACAAGTTTCCAATTCGCTAATCCCTGGATATTGATCCTGGCTCTGCTCGTTCCCGCGCTGCTGGCCGCTTACCATTTGCTGGCCCGGCGAGGTGCAAAACCGGCCGCGATGCACCATCCGGCAACCGGCCTGATGGAAGGACTGCCCCGTTCCTGGCGCGCGACCTGGCGTCCCGTTACAACCGTGATGCGCGTAGCGGCCATCACATTGATGATCATCGGCCTGGCGCGCCCGCAGTTTGTGCAGGGGCGCGAGACGATCACGGGCGAAGGCGTGGACATCGCCCTGGCGCTGGACATCTCTGGCAGCATGGCTTCGCTGGACTTCCAGCCACAGAACCGCCTGCAGGCCTCGAAACAGGTGATCGATGACTTTATTACGGAACGGCCGTATGACCGCATCGGCCTGGTCATTTTTTCCAACGAGGCTTTCAGTCAGAGCCCGCTGACGCTGGACCATAATATGGTCAGCCGCTCGCTGGAGCAGGTGGAACTGGCCGCTGACCTCGGTTTGGATGATGGCACGGCCATCGGCCTGGGCATCGCCAACGCGGCCCATATGCTGACCAACAGCGACGCCGAGAGCAAGGTCGTGATCTTGCTGACCGACGGCGTCAACAACTCCGGCCAGATTGACCCGCTGACAGCCGCCGAGGCCGCCAAGGCGCTGGGCATCAAAATTTACACGATTGGCGCGGGAAGACCGGGCGAGGTACCGGTCCCCGTACCAGGGCTCTTCGGCAACACGACGATTGCTTACCAGGAGAGCGTTCTCGACGAAGCGACCCTGCAGCAGGTGGCCGACATCACCGGCGGCCGTTACTACCGCGCTGAGGATACCGAAGGCCTGCGCGCCATTTACAATGAGATCAACAACCTTGAGCAGTCTCAGGTCGAAGTGCAGGTCTTTAATCAGCATCAAGAGCTGATGATCTGGCTGCTGCTCCCGGCATTGCTTATTCTGCTCCTGGAAGCCATGCTGCGTAATACCTTATTCCGGAGAGTACCGTAAATAGCTGTCAGCGGACAGCTATCAGAGGTTAGCCTGCGTTGAGAACTGATAGCTAAAACCTGAGAGCTGATAGCTAAAGGCTCTATCATGCAATTCGGACAACCATTATTCTTATACATAGGACTTATCCTGATTCCGGTTGTGGCCCTGTTCTTGCTGTGGGCGCGGCGGAAGCAGCGTAAGGCGATTCATGCCCTGGGCAATGATGAGCTGATCGCCCGCCTGAGCGCGGACACGAACTGGCGCGGGCGGCGCTGGCGCACCTTTTTGCGCATGCTGGCCCTGACCCTGCTTGTAATCGCCCTGGCTCGCCCGCAGTGGGGCAGCGAGGTACGTGAGATCGAGCAAGAAGGGCTGCAGGTCATGATTGCCCTTGACGTATCGCAGAGCATGCTCGCCGAGGATATCAAGCCCACGCGCCTCGACCGCGCCAAGCTGGAGATCGCCGACCTGACGGAACGCCTGGACGGCGACGAAATCGGTTTGACCCTCTTTTCCGGCGCCAGCTTCGTACAGGTTCCGCTGACTTCCGATTACCTGACGGCGCTGAATTACCTGGACAGCGCCGGGCCGGACGTTATTTCGCGGCCCGGAACCGTGATCGGCGAAGCGATCCGCACGGCGACCAACGCCTTTGATGACGCGCTGGACAACCAGAAGGTCCTGATCGTCATGACCGACGGCGAAGACCGCGAGACGGATCCCCTGGCGGCGGCGCAGGAAGCGGCCGACGCCGGCGTGCTCATTTACACCATCGGCTTCGGCACCCCGGAAGGAGAGCCGGTTCCGGTGACCAATGAATACGGCGAGGTCATCGATTACAAACGGGACCAGAACGGCGAAGTTGTGCTTTCTAAATTGGACGAGGGTACCTTGCAGGCCATCGCCCAGACGGGTTCCGGTAAATATTACCGGGCAACGGCCGACGGCCGTGAATTGGATAACCTCCTGGGCGAGATCGACAATTTGCAGCGCGCACAGCTGCAAAGCCGCTTCGAGACAACCTATATCGAGCGCTTCCAGATTTTCCTGGCTCTGGCCCTCGGTGCCCTGATTCTGGCCGAGTTTATTCCCGACCGTCTGGCGGGCAGCCGCCAGACGGCGCGCGTGACGGTAGAACGGCCGCGGATTTTGGCATCACGGAAGGCAGTGGACAGTATTCAGTAAACAGTCGCCGCTGAATACTGAAAACTAAATCGGATAAATTGTTATGCGACGAAACACAAAATCACTACTGATGATTACAGCGCTGCTGGTTGCGCTTTTGGCATCCGCCTGCAGCGCGTCGAAAGCGGAAAAATTAAATCAAGAAGGGAATGACGCTTTTGCCGAGCAGGCATTCCAGGACGCGCTGGTAGCTTACCAGACGGCGCAGATTGAAGAGCCGGAGCTTGCGGAACCTTATTACAACGCCGCCAATGCGCTCTACCGCCAGGGCGCTTATGCGGATGCGCTGAAACAGATGGAGATGGCCTTGAGTTATGCCAGTGAGGAATCATTGGCCCAGGCCGGCCTCTATAACCTGGGCAACAGCTCTTATAACCAGCAGGACCTGCAAACGGCCGTTGACTCTTACAAACAAGCGCTCCTCCTCAATCCTGACGACCAGGATGCCAAGTACAACCTGGAACTCGCCTTGCAGCAGCTTCAACAGCAGCAGCAAAACGAGCAGCAGCAGGAAGAAGAACAGCAGGACCAGAGCGGCCAGGGTGATGAACAACAGGAACAGGACCAATCTGGAGAAGGCGAAAGCCAGGACGAGCAGCAGCAGGAACAGTCCCAGGATCAACAAGACGGCGAAGGGGACCAGCAGCAGGAACAAGACCAGTCCGGCCAGGGTGATGAAGAACAACCGGCCGAACAGCAAGATGGACAGGAATCAGACCAGGGGCAGGAAGGACAGGAACAGCAGGATGAGGGCCAACAACAAGGCCAGGGTGAAGAGCAGCAGGACCAGCAGGACCAAGAACAGCAGGGCGGCCAGGGCCAGCCGCAGGAAGGGCAGCCCGACGAGAATCAACAGGGCCAGCTTAATCAACTGCCCGCGCCAGGCCAGCGTATGACGGAAGAACAGGCCGAACAGCTTCTGGCAGCCATCGCTCGCGACGGGCAAACGCTGCAGGAAAAGCTGGGCCAGATTTTCGCCGTACCCTGGACACCCCCTGTACAGGATTGGTAATCACTCCTAACTGTTTACAGAACTGAACACTGACCACTGAAAACTATGAACAAGAAACTACTTCTGACAACACTTACTGCAATAACGCTGCTGGCTCTGCTGGCGCTGCCGGCGCTGGGCCAGAACCCGGTAACGGCCGAAGTCGACCGCAACTATTTGAGCACCGACGATGCGCTAGTGCTCACGGTGACGATTGACACCAACTCGGGGGACGCAGCGCGGCCTGAACTGCCGACCATGAATGATTTCCAGATCCTTGGCAGCAGTAGCGGCACGCAAATCAGCATCGTCAACGGCGATATGACAGTCATGGAAACCTACAGCTACACGCTGCGCCCGCTGCGCGAGGGCTCGCTGACCATCGAGCCTATTTCCGTGCAGATTAACGGCCAGGTGTACACCACGCAGCCGATCAGCATCGAGGTCGTGCAGGGTACGGGCCAGCTTCAGCCGGTCCCTAATCCCGGTATGCCCTCCGCGCCAGGGGGCGGTTTCCCCACGCTTCCCGGCTTTCCGAATCTGAACCAGCTGCTGCCGCCCGGCTTCGGCACGCTGCCCGGCGGTGGTTCGAGCGGGCAGTCGCTGCCGCAAATGGATCCGTCGGAGATGCCCACGGAACTGGAGGGGCAGGATTACTTCATCGAGGCGGAAGTGGATAACGCCACACCTTTCCAGGGCCAGGAGATCGTCTATACATTCCGCTTCTACCAGGCGGGCGATCTCTTCAGCCAGCCGGATTACACCGCGCCGGCTTTTACCGGATTCTGGAGCAAGGAGTTGGCCGACCAGCAGACGAATTACAGCACGGAAGCGGCGGGCCGTCCTTATCGCGTGACGGAACTGCAAACAGTGCTGGTGCCCACGGTGACCGGCGAGCTGACCATCGACCCGGCCGGGCTTTCCATTCCCGGAGATTTCTTCAGCAGCGGCGCGGAACTGCAAACTCAGCCCGTGACCGTGAACGTGCAGCCCCTGCCGCAGGACGCGCCGGACAGCTTCCGCGGCGCGGTGGGCCAGTTTGACATCAGCGCCACGACGGACGTGACGCAGACCGAGGTCAACGATACGGTGACCATGACGGTCAATATCACCGGATCCGGTAACCTGGAGACGATGCCCGATCCCGTGTGGACGGAAGGGCCGGAGTGGCGTTCTTTTGACAGCAAGGCGACGGTCAATGCGCAGGTTGTCGACGGCCGTCTGCAGGGATCGCGCACCTACGAGCGCGTCCTGCTGCCCACGGAGGGCGGCGACCTGGTCCTGCCGGCCATTGATTTCAGCTACTTCAATCCGCAGACGGGCGCATACGAGACGAAGAGTACCGCGCCAATTACGATCAATGTCTCCGGCTCCGCGGCGGCCGATCCGCTCGCCCCGTTAGATCCGGGCGTGGCCACGCCGCAAAATACCACCGCGGCGCCGTTCCAGTCTGCGTTACGGCCGATCAAGACCTCGGCCGAACTGCACAGCAGCGCCGGCACGCCCCTCACCGAACAAAGCGCATACTGGCTGCTCTGGGTCGTACCTCTGGTCCTGCTCGTCGGCCATTTTAGCTGGAGAAAATACCAGCAGCGGCGTCTGGACACGGCCGACCTGCGGCGCAGTAAAAGCGCGGCAGGCAAAGCCAAAAAGGCGCTGGACGACGCGCAGAAGCGCGGCCAGAGCCAGGAAGCGGCCGGTCCCATCCTCATCGCCTACCTGGAAGAGAAGCTCAA
>JBJYWZ010000424.1:0-4281 GCA_046259725.1 Promineifilaceae bacterium (SeqCode)
CACATTCCAGACATTCAGTTGTTGACATGATTACGTTACCTCCGTAACTAAAACAAAAAAACGGACCTGCCTTCTTCCGGTAGGTCCGCTGGTCACTTATTGAAGCAGTTTGCTGGTTCTCTTTTTACCAGCCACCTGCCCGCGGGTGCGCGAAACATACCGGTTTGCCTCCCGGCTTATTCTTCTTGCCCTTGTAGAGTTCGCTAACGAGCGGTTGTTCGTTCATTGCACTATTGACAATAAAAAACGCCCCACCGGTAATCTGGTGGGGCGTTTGTTTCGCATTGTTCGCGGGAAAGCAACACTACCAGATCACCATCAGGCGCCTGTCTTGTCCTTCTTTCCCTGCTTCGAAACTAAAACTACCTGTCTCCTAAACATACGGGCAGCAGTGTAGCAGAGACACGGCCGTTCCGTCAAGTGCCAATTTCTACGATAGTTTCGGCCGCCTGTTGTCGCAATAGCCCAATCCTGCTGCCGCAGCCGGCAGAAAAAGAGCCTGACACTGACAATCAGGCTCTCTTTTCAGAATTATGTCTATGAAACTTGATCTTCGAGCCTACAGAGGCCAGTCGCGCAAGATGCGCTCGGTTTCTTCGGAGTGTCCCGTCTCATCACGGACCATATCTTCCAGGGAAACGACCAGACCCTTGTCGCCGTACTCGTCTGCCTGTTCGGCGCGCTCGGTGTAATCCTTGCCGGCCTGACGTTCGGCTTTAAGCACAGCTTCCAGCATTTCGCGGTTGTTCGAAGCCGCAGCAACAGGGGAAGCGACCGTTGTTGGTTCGCCGCCCAAGGCCACGATCTTGTTGGCCAGGAACAGAGCGTGTCCCTGTTCATCGGCCACTTCCGTCAGGAAGAACTCTGAAAGCTGCGGACGGTACGGGCCCGTCGCTTTCGCCGCGTAGGTGATGTACTGCGCAATAGCGCTCAGCTCATTGGCCAGGTCTTTGTTCAAATTGTCAATCAGTTTTTGCTTGTCCATTGTTTTCTCCTTTGCTAAATGGACCAAGAGAAATGGCCGCGGCTGCGACGGTCCGTTCGGCCGTCACCGCGTTTCGCATACTTGGTGCACAGATTGGTAAAGTTACTTTAACTTGGCGGGTCAACCGCTCAATAGAAGGACCGTGTGAGGATTTATCACAGGTGGCTCCAATTTATTATACAGTGGATTTCCACGCGGGCTAAGTTTCTTAGGGCCGCGGCGTTAAGAAGGAATGTTAGACAAACACGGCCTCCGTGCAAACACGGGAGAATATCTTATAATGAATGGCCTAAGTCCTGGCAGCCAATGTGGCGCGCCGCGCAGGTCACAGGAACGACGTCCTCGCCGCGAGCCATGCCGGATTTTGCTGTTGTCAACACAAAAGGAGAAACAAGAAGATGTCAGGAACTCGTTTTCCAATTCACAACAAACGACTTGCAGTTGTTATGCTCTTTACCATTGCTCTATTTACGCTTGTCGCATGCGGTGGAGTCACCCAGGAAGAGACACCCGAACAACCAGCGCAGCCAGAAGAAGTGAATGCCCCGGTCAGCGAGGATGCTGGAGAGCCCGCGCCGGCCGCGGCGGGGGGCACGCTGCGTGTGGCTATGCAGCCCATCGTCAACATCGACCCCATTGCTATTTCATCTGACAGCGAGGTGCTCGTTGCCAATCACGTCTACGACTACCTGGTTGACATTGATGCGCAGTCCAAGATCGTGCCGCGCCTGGCCAGGGAATGGTCGGCATCAGATGGCGGTCTGACCTATACGTTTATGCTTGCCGACGGTGTGAAATGGCACGATGGCAGCGACTTTTCGGCCGCCGACGTGGTCTGGACCTTTGAGAGACTGCGTTCGACGGAGGGGGCTCCGACGGCCGATCTCTATGCCAATATCGAAAGCGTTGAAGCGACCGGCGACCAGGAGGTCACTTTCAAGCTGTCCGAGCCGAACTCATTCTTCCTCTACGATCTCAGCGACAATCATGCCCTGATCCTCAAGGAAGGTACGGAGGACGCCGACACCAACTTCAACGGAACCGGCCCCTTCAAGGTGGAAAACTACAGCCCTGAAGATCGCATCACGATGGTGGCTAATGAAGACTACTTCATTGAAGGGCAGCCCAGGTTGGACGGGCTGGAAATTATCTTCTTCAATGATGATCCTGCGGCAGTTGATGCCCTGATCGGCGGCCAGATTGACCTGGCGATGCGTATGCCCATCGCTCTGTTCCAGACGCTGGAAGAGACGCCGGGAATTACCACGTACAGCATTCCCACCAATGGATTTGATCTGGTTCGCCTGCGTTCAGATCGCGAACCGGGCAGCGATCCGAATGTAATCCAGGCGTTGAAACTGGCGACGGATCGCGAAGCCATTCTAAACGTCGTTCAGCAGGGCTACGGTGCCATCGGCAACGATACGCCAATCGGCCCGCTGTACGAGGAGTATTTTGACCCTTCCATTACCCCGCCTGCACACGATGTCGAGGCGGCTCGGGCGCTGCTGGCCGAGTCCGGGTATGATGAAAATAATCCCCTGACAATGACGCTGCACACGCCCGACACCGGCAACCGTCCAGACCTGGCTGCCGTGTTGAAAGAACAGTGGGCTGAGGCGGGTGTTGAAATAGAAATCAGCGTCGAGCCGGAAAGTGTTTATTATGGCGACAATGGCTGGCTTGAGGTCGATCTGGGAATTACCGGATGGGGCTCACGGCCGTATCCGCAGTTCTACCTCGATACGATGCTCGTCAGCGGTGCCAAGTGGAATGAATCTCATTTCAGCGATCCTGAGTTCGACGAACTGGCAAAGACGGCGGCGACAACAGTGGACGATGGCGAGCGTGTGCAAGCCTACAGGCAGATCGAACAGCTCCTTGTTGACCGCGGACCTATCCTGGTGCCTTATTTCTTTGCCCAGTTTGCCGCGATCAATGACCGGTTCACAGGTCTGGATCTTAAGGCTTTCGCCGGGCGAACTGATTTCCGCGAAGTTGGTTTAAGCAGTTCTTAACCACAACCATGAGTGCACCTGAGACTGGTGCCATCTCGACGAGCGCCGTTCCGCAGCCGGGACGGCGCTTTCTTTCGAGCTTCCGGCGCCTCTACGAGCGTCCCGTCAGCGCGTTCGGCACAACGGTGTTCCTGCTCTTTCTTTTTCTTGCCGTGGCCGGTCCCTGGCTCGCGCCCTATGAATCGAATGAGCAGGTTTACGCCGATGCGCGCCAGCCCCCGTCGCTTACCCATTGGTTCGGCACCGACCATCTGGGCCGCGACGTGTTCAGCCGCGTGCTCTACGGCGCTCGCGAGGTGCTGCTTGAAGCCGGTGCAGCCACGATCCTGGCCATGCTGTGCGGCATGGCTTTGGGCCTTATCGCCGGCTATCGCCGCGGATGGGTGGACGAAGTCCTGATGCGTCTATTTGACAGCCTGCTGGCTTTGCCGGCGCTGCTGCTGGCCTTGCTGCTGTTGGGAACGGTCGGGCGTTCCCGCTACAGCGTCCTGTTTGTGATTGTCATTGTCTATACGCCAATCGTGGCCCGCGTCGTGCGCAGCGTCGTTTTATCCGTGCGCGAGAAAGGATTTGTGGAGGCAGCGCAGCTTCAGGGTGAGTCGAGCAGCCGCATCATGTTCCGCGAGATCTTGCCGTCCGTAATGCCCGCCCTGACTGTCGAAGGCGCCCTGCGTTTCTCGTATGCTATCTTTCTGGTGGCTTCTCTTGGTTTTCTGGGTGTCGGTGTGCAGCCACCCAGTCCCAACTGGGGTCTGATGGTTTCCGAGGCGCGCCCAAACGCCTCGCAGCTCCCCTGGTCGCTATTCTTCCCCGCCGCGGCTATCGCCATGCTGGTTATCGCCGTTAACCTGATGGCCGACGGCGTCAAACGCGCGTTAATGGGATCAAGATGAAAGCAGCGACGGCCGTTTCTCCTCTACTTGAGGTCTGCGACCTTACCGTCGCCTATGAGCATGGAGGCGAACTGCTGACGGCCGTTCGTGATTTCGACCTGCGAATTTTGCCCGGCCAGACCTATGGACTGGTCGGCGAAAGCGGTTCGGGCAAATCTACGGTTGCCCTGGCGATAATGCGCTATCTGGGCGAAAACGGCCGTATTGTCTCCGGCTCAGTGAGATTCGGCGACCTGGATCTCCTGGCGCTTGACGACAGCGGACTGCGAAATATCTGGGGCAAAGAGATCGCCTTTGTTCCACAAGATCCGCAGTCCGCACTCAACCCCTCGATGCGCACCGGGGAGCAGATCGCCGAGATTCTGCGGCGGCATATGGGCCTCAA
>JBJYWZ010000425.1:0-3852 GCA_046259725.1 Promineifilaceae bacterium (SeqCode)
ATCCGTCTGCTGGTCGAGGCTCGTGTGCTGCAGGCCCTGGCCTGGCACAGCCAGAGCCAGGAAATCAAAGCCAGGAAAGCGCTGACCGCCGCCCTGGCGCTGGGCGAACCGGAGAACTACATACAGGTATTCGTCGAAAACGACCCTGGCCTGGTCCCGTTGCTGCAGCAAGTGCGCCATCTGTTTCCAGAGTATGTTGCAGAGCTGCTTCGTGCCATGCCGGGCGGCTCAGGCGCCGACACACCGGAGACGGGTTTGCTTGCGCCGCTTACCGAACGGGAGCTTGAAATCATCAGCCTCATCGCCCAGGGATATTCCAACCGCCAGATAGCGGACGCGATCTTTATCACGGTTGGGACTGTGAAAGGACACGTGAATCACATATTCAGCAAGCTGGACGTGCAAAATCGAACGCAGGCACTGCTGCGCGCTCGCGAACTAAAACTCCTGGACTAACCGCCAAGATCGTAACTTTGGTTAGGCGACGAAAGCCGCGAGCAGATTTACACTGGCAGCATGCTCGAAACATTGCGGCTCCGTGTCGTTGAAGCATTGGCCGGCGAATCGGGCGTCACTCTGTCAACGAAAGGCCCGGGGGGGATCCAGGCCGGTTTTTTCCCCTGTGAGGCGGTTGGCCTGATGCTTTATCTGCTTGTCCCGGCTTCATCCGACGTCTTATTTAACCTGGAAAGCGAAACGGCCGTTGTTGTCACCACGCCTCGCTGGCAGTTGGAAGGAGAAGCGGAATTACAGGCACTGTCCCAGGCGCTCCCGGCCTGCCGGCTGGCACGCTCGCCCCGCGCGGCCGGTTGTGTCGTCGTCCTCGTGCACTGTAGGCGTATCCATTTCAACTGGCAGGATGGCTGGGGCTACCGCGAGACAATTGACTGCGGCCGTTGATATTGGAGGGTACTTGCCCCTTGCCACCTTTTGTAACTCAGAATTCTGAGGAAAAGGCGGTAGAGGCAGGAGTCGAGTGCGGCAGTTGAAGGTGCCGGCTATGCGGATGCCACATAAATCTGGACTTCGCGCTCCAGTCTATCTCTCAGCCGGTCTTTTTCACTCTCTAAATCGTAACGCATCTGTAAATTGAGCCAGAAGCGCTCCGACGTGCCGAAAAAGCGCGATAGTCGCAGCGCTGTATCCGGCGTGATCGCTCTTTTTCCCTTTACGATCTCATTGATACGGCGCGGCGGCACGCTGATATCCTTGGCCAGGCGGTACTGTGAAATGCCCATCGGTTCCAGGAACTCCTCGAGCAAAATCTCTCCCGGGTGGATAGGCGGAAGTAACTCTTCATTCGTCATGACTAAAACCTCTAATGATAGTCTACTATCTCTACGTCATACGCATCGCCATTGTGCCAGCGAAAGCAGATTCGCCACTGCTGATTGATGCGGATGCTGTATTGTCCTTCCCGATCGCCGGTGAGTTTTTCCAGACGATTCGACGGCGGGATTCGCAGGTCTTCAAGAGAATCGGCCGCCTCCAGAATCTCAAGCTTCATTCGTGCTTTGCGCTGAATGTCATGAGCAAGCCGCCGGGAAAACCGGCGATTGAACACCTTTTCGGTTTCCCGCGACGCAAAAGAACGAATCATATACCTGAATAATAACGCGAGGCGTTATTATTAGCAAGGTGGCTTAATTCTAAAAGGAAACAGTAGGCGAGCTGCTGGTAAATGTTTTCTTACAGACCAGTATTCTGAGGGAAAGTGTGGCATAGGCGGGTCTTGAACAATACGGCCGATCTGGGGAGATATATCTCCGGCATCGTTTCGCGTGCCGGATCGCGCGCCTGCTAACAGAACATTTACAAAATAATAGGCATTAATGAATGCCAGTAGTTGTAGCTCGATTTGCTAAATCGAGCCGCGATTTGCCCAAATCGCGCTACATACCCACCGGCCTGAATAGGCCCATTAGTTTATTAGACTCCTAGCAGCAGGCTGCTGACCAGCTGCGTCGCCTTTTCATCGGCAAGCGCCGGGTAGGGGGTGTTGAGGCGTTCGGCCGTTTCCCTGGCCACCCAGCGGAAGAGGTCCATCGTTGCGAAGAGGGCGCGGCGAATGTCTTCTTCATCATAATAGGCGAAGGCGCCCGCCAGGCCTTCCAGGACACGCGGATCGGACCACTGTTCGAGAAAACGGCCGTTGTGCCAGGTGTCGCTCGACTGATCTGTTCGCGCATGCGTATGCCATTCGATCATGCGCAGCAGCAGGCGCTTCATGTACCCATCACAGCAGGATTTGGCGGTCCACAGCTCCCCGCGGCGCAGTTTCTTGGCCGTCCAGACTGCGTGATACCAGAAATCGTTGATGACATTCAGCAGTTCGGACTCCAAGGGCAGCCGCTCGGGCTCAGGCCGTGACGAGAAGGCGATCAGGCGCCCTACCAGGCCGTCTTTGTCAAAAAGCACGCGCGTCCCGCGCTGCAGCAGCGCCGCGATATCGGACGGCGGGCCCTGTTCGATCATGCGCTCGATAGCCGCCCTGGGGTCGAAGGCGAAGTCCACGTCCAGGCCGCCCTCGAAAATGGCGCGGCGCTCCATGCCCTCGCCCAGGGCCACTGGTTCGAGGAACGTGATCCAATAAGTGCCGACATTCTCCAACCAATCAGCGCCGGCCAGGTAGGGCTGGGGATCCTCTGTGATAATCCACAGGTCGAGGTCGGACCACTCGTCCGCGGGCTGATCCGCCCTGGCCCTGGAGCCGATGATGGCCGCGGCGCGAATGTCGGGGCGCGCCTGGGCCCAGGCGACAAATTTCTCAATCAGCAACTCGTAAGCCGGCGTGGTACGCTCCATCCTTTCCTCCGTTCAAGCCAGGCAGCGTAATTGGTCACTGAGATTCTACTTGGCCCGGGTATTTGGCCACGGCATTGCAGCTTGATTTCAGGCCGGCAAACGGCCGTAGCGGGTCCTGAAAAGTCCAAGAAACTTTTATCATTATAAGCTATATGCTCTGTAGCTGGTTTTGTTCGCGAGGAAGTCTTGGTGATTCCGATGTTCTCAGTGTCCTACCGAAATCGGCCGAAACAAGCGTGTAGGCAGGCACTTCAGTCTGATCTACTCAGAAGCACCCCTGTCATCCGGCGCTGACAGGGGTTGGCAAGAAGGCTAATGACCTTCTTTGACCTCGATGATCTCATCGGCAACCCCTCCGTGGGCTTCGCGATGAACAGCTTCGCCTGCTTCTTTGCTCGGGGCTTCGAACAGACAGAAAACAGTGCCTTCTTCTTCATTAATCCAGTAATGGAGATATTTGGCCCCGTATTTCTCCTGAACTTCAAGGTCCTTTTCGTGACCTTCCGCAGCGGCTTCGGCCGTCAATCCTTCTACGTTTTTGTGAATATCCATAAATAGAGGCATGTTATGACACTCCTTTGTTCTTTTTTGCCTAATCATAAGGCTTCAATAATGGTGACGTAAAACTTGATTCGCCTTCGCCGGCAGGCGAAATCTTCCTGATGCTTCCGGCAGTCTCACCGGTGCCGGGCGTGCTCTCGGACTATCTTTGCGTTATCGGCGACATAGAGACAAATCATCCTGTCGCCGGTGATCGTGCTCTGTATCCATTGAATCTCGGCCTCCATCTCCTGCTGCACGCGCAGGCTCTGCCAGGCAATGGCTTTCAATTCCCCGGCCGTCAGTTCGCCGGCGCGGGGAATTGAACGTTCAACGAGATACCTGGCCATCATTCATTCTCTCCAGAAACACCTGCCATCCTTCAGGGCCGGTATTTGTTTACGAAGGGGAGAAGAAGCAGACCCTTGCCGGCTCAGTTTGCCAGGACCATGAGATGCTGGTGCGAGGTCTCCGGGAACATGACCCACGGGAATGGACCAGGCTCGG
>JBJYWZ010000426.1:0-5897 GCA_046259725.1 Promineifilaceae bacterium (SeqCode)
CTCCAAAACGAGGCCGGATACATTAGCGCAAGACCAACCTCGTCATCCCCAAAGCCTCTTGCGACACACGGCCGGTCCATACATTGGGTCATGAGCAGCCGTCGCGCCTTGGCAAGACCACGTCGGGTTTGCACTCGTAACCAGACGTGCGCGGCCCCGTGATTGACTTCGGCTTCGTGCCAGTAGCGGCCAGCGCGAGATATACAGCTAGCGCTTTGTACTCTGTTGGCGCAGAAGCTCTGTCTGCTCCTTGAGCAAGCTGAGGATCTGGTCATTTTGCTCTTGGAGACGGGGCAATATGGACATCACGAGCCTAGGCGGCCAATCCTCGGGCATTGCATCCATCATTCGCTTCATCATCTTTCGCTTGATCGCCGCGAAACCGGCTCGTTGCGGCCTGCTCGGCGCCAAAAATCGGTGCCCGACAAACAATGCCGTACCGGTAACCGCGATGGTCAGGAGGAAACGGCTCGTTGATACCTAACCCCTTTGTTGCTGTTCCGCGACCGCGATACGCTGCCAGGATTGAGGGGATCGCCACCAGCTGTCATTGACGCCGATCAATCGGCGTCCCGCAGGTATCGCCTGTGGGAGGCAGCCATCAATCTCTGTGCTCGACGCGGCGAACGCGACGGCAAGGCGACAGCAATCACGAGGCTCTTCGTTTCGTGCGAACGGCACTGCCGCGCACACGAGTCCATCGCGGGATGTCCGTTTGGGTTATTAGCGGGCGTTAAGCTGGTGGGCCGCTATGCTACAGTGCTCTCCCCTCGGGCATCGCCAGCAGCTATGCGTTTCAGCCTTCTTAGAACATTGGGATACTTCGCCGGCGGGCTCTGGACAGCCTGGGGTGGGCGGAAGCGTATCGAATCCACGCAACGCCGCCATTTGCGGCGCCTCGTGGAAAAGGCGCGGCGCGACTCTCCCTTGTTTCGCCGGCTTTACGCGGATCTGGGACCGACGAGCGAGCTTGAACTCCGCGACCTGGCGGTGACCCGCAAACCCGCCCTCATGAGCGAATTCGACGACTGGCTGACGATCCGCTCTCTTCCGCTCGACAGGGCCCGCGAACACCTTGCGGATCTCCGGAAGATCGGCGTGCCCATCGGCGATGTCGCTATCTTCCGGACCTCTGGGACATCGGGCGAACCGGCGATCATCGTCATACCCTCGTCCTTCCTGGAGTATTCCTACGGAATCTCGATGGCCCGCTTCGAACGATACCACTGGAAGCTCGTTCGGGAGATGCGCAAGCGCGGCATGAGAGTGACGGTCACCGGCGGCAACGGTCACTTTGCCGGCGTCGGGTTCAACAAATTGATGAGAGATCTGCATCCGAGGCTGGCGGGGGAGTTGTCCTTCATCGAGGCCGAGCAGCCGACCGGCCGCCTCGTCGAACAACTCAACGCGATGCCGAAAGTCTCCAGCATCGTGACCTACCCGAGCATGCTGGCAATCCTCGTTAAGGAAAAGGAAGCCGGGCGGCTGCGGATAGAACCGGTGGTGTTCAGCACGGGGGGCGAAACCCTCACGGATGATCTTCGCGCGCGGGTGAGCAGGGCCTTCCCCTCGCTCAAATACGGCATTCTCGACGCCTATGGCTGCACCGAGTGCCTTGTGCTGTCATTCGTGTGTAGTCACGGGCGGAAGCATGTGCACGAAGACTGGGTCATCCTGGAAGCGGTCGACGAGGCGATGCAGCCCGTACCAGACGGCGTGCTGTCGGCCAGCGTGTTGCTCACGGTCCTCGCCAACGACGTTCAACCCTTCATCCGATATGACCTCGGCGACCGCGTTCGCTTCTACACGGACCAGTGCCCCTGCGGGTCGCCATTCCGCAGCTTTCAGGTGGAAGGACGCGAGGCGACGCTCGTCCACGTGGGCCAGGTGACGCTGTCGCCGCTCGTCTTCGAGCTGGAGCACGAACAAGCCCGGCGTGTCCAGCTTGTGCAGACCGGTGAAAGAGATTTCGAGGTGAGAATAGAACCGGCCGACGAGGCGGCGGCGGTTGTCTTTCAAGACGTCATTCAGTCGGTCCAACGCGTGTTTCGCGATAACGGCCTGGAGGACGTCGCCGTGCGAGAAAGTCAGGCACTGCCCGAACTCACGGCGAGCGGCAAGTTCCATGAAGTGTTGCCTTTGCGAGGCGCCGACTCGCGAACATGACCTGACCTCAGACTTTGATGTTCGCTTTGGGTCATGAGCTGTCATCAGAACACAGCTCAGGTACGGCCGCTTTCCACCCGAAAGCAGACCTCCTCAGCCTTGGCATTGAGGTCTGATAGGTGCCAGAAGCGGACATGGCCCAGGCATCCGTGGACCGATCGCTGACAGCGACGGCGCGTCGGATCGGCACAAACCGTTCGGCTACCGCTCACCGTGGATGAAGTGTTCCAACTCCTCAATCACGAATTGCTGATCGCTGATGATGCTGTTGACCATATCGCCGATCGACACAATCCCAATGACATGCCCACTCTGTAGTACGGGCAAATGGCGAACGGCCCTTTTGGTCATGATCGCCATACACTCTTCAACGGTTTGCTCGGGCCGTACGCAAGGAACGTGCGTCGACATCACGTCGGCAACCAAAGTTTCCGAGGATGTCCGTCCCTTCAGCGCGATCTCGCGCGCGTAGACCCGTTCTGTGATGATACCCACAAGCTTTTCGTCCTCCAACACGACCAGCGAGCCCACATTGTTGTCCGCCATCCTTCGAAGAGCATCAAACACGAGCGCTCCTGGATCAATCGCGTAAACTTTGTGCCCCTTGATATCGAGTATATGTTTAACCAGGTTCATCAATTGTTTTCCTATTGACGCCGCACGAGCGTGGATCGCGTGCCGCGCTTAAAGTGATTGGCGCGCGTGTCTGCGAACGACGGCAGCGCACGGCGTGCTGCTGATTGCGCTCAAACTCTCTTCTCAATCATACCACCACCTTACGGTACAGGTGCCAGGTTGCGTGCCCCAGCATGGGCATGACTACGAGGAGACCAATGAACCCTGGTATTGATCCGATCGCTAAGCTGCCAGCGACAATCAAGCCCCACAGCGCCATCGTGCCCGGGTTCACAACCACCGCGCGGGCGGAGGTTACGACTGCTCTATAAAGGCCAATATCGCGGTCGAGCAAAAGTGGGAACGACACCACAGTAATCGCAAGCACCAACACCGCGAAGAAGAAGCCGACGCAAAATCCAACAGCAATCATCAACCATCCCGCGTTCGTTGTGAACACATCCCGGATAAACGAGGCAACCGAAATAGGCGGCTCGGGGCCAAGAGTGAGGCGGTATATTTCGTAGGCCGCGAGCAGCCACAGTAGCAAGATCGACAGCAAGACCAATCCCAGGATCAGGATGGCACCAGACCTGGGTGAACGAACCACCCCGAAGGCGTCTATCAAGTCGACGGGGGCGCCTTGCTCACGTCGGCGGCTCATTTCGTAGAGGCCGACCGCCAGGACTGGGCCGACGAGCGCGACCCCTGACGCAAGTGGAAATAGTAGCGGCAGCATACTATCGCCGTAAGTGAGCCACGCCAGTGCTATACCTAGGAGCGGGAATATGAGGCAAAGCAGTATGACATCGCTCTGGCATGCCTCAAAATCATCCAGACCTTTGGCCAAGACGTCCCGGAGATCGGCAACCTTGATCCGGCGAACAGTAGGTAAGTGCACATGCCGGCGTTCTGCGTTGCGCAGCAGCAAGCGAGCAAACGGTGCGCCAGTGTCTGCCGAAACGCCGATCTGCTTGAAAACCCGCTTAACTGGATTCCTAATATGCTTTGCTTCTGCCATCTTTGGTCCTCCGTGCCAAATTAGGCCTTAGGCTCCCAGAAGTTGATCCTCCTCGAGCGGCTATGAATGAGCGTTCGGATGTCTCACGGTCCGTTTCGGCCAAAAGGTGCCCACCATTGTCCTCTGGAGACAGCTCGAAGACCCGGCCATGGAATTGGAGGAGGCTTGAGCGGTGGCTGATCGAAACGATTGCAGAATCCCCAAGGCGCTCAATCAACAGCCCGTATAGAACGGCTTCGGAAGCCTCGTCCAGCGCGCTGGTCGCCTCGTCGAGGAACAGCCATTGAGGCTTCTGCAGCAGAGCGCGCGCAATGGAAAGCCGTTGCTTCTCACCCCCGGAAAGCTTGTCCGTCCAATATGCGGTCTCATCGAGCTTATCGCGAAGCGCTGCAAGACCCACGGCCTCGAGCACCTCGTCAACGTTCTCCTCCGAGAAGGCATCCTGATGGCGCGGATATGAAAGCGCACCACGCAGCGTGCCGAGCGGAAGGTAAGGCGCTTGCGGCAGCACTAGTACACTGGCGCCTTCAGGGATGCGCACGGTGCCGGAGCCGAAAGGCCAGATACCGCCGAGCGCCCGGAACAGGCTCGTCTTCCCTGAGCCCGGCGGTCCGATGACAAGAATACGCTCGCCGGGTGCGATTACGAGGTCGGAAAGGCGCACGATCTCCTCGCCATTGGGGCGGTTAAGCGCCAATTGTTCCACATTCAGGGCGCCGGTACTGATGAACTCCACGCGTGGGACAGTCTCCCCGAGCTTTTGAGCCCAATCGATCGATTCCTCGAAGCCAGCCAAGCGATCCAGGACGGCCTTCCAGTCGGCTATCTCCGAATAAGCCGTCACAAAAAAAGATAGCGCGCTCTGTACCTGACTGAAGGCCTGGGCAATCTGCATGAGACCACCCAGGGTAAGCGTACCGAAGAAGTAGACCGGGCTTACCACGAGAAAAGGAAAGATGACGGCGACCTGGTTGTAGCCAGCCGTGAGGAATGTGAGCCGCTTGGTCCGGCTCATGATGCCATGCCAGTTCTTGATCACGTCGGCGAAGCGGCCCCTAAGGCGATCATGCTCGGCCGGCTCGCCGCCGAGCAGCGTCACCCCTTCCGCATTCTCCCGAAGACGCACGAGTGAGAAGCGGAAATCGGCCTCATAGCGCTGCTGGTCAAAATTGAGCTTGATGAGGGGGCGACCTATGAGATGCGTCACCCAAGTACCAATGATGGAATAGATAAGGGCTGCCCAGACCAGGTAGCCAGGGATGTAATAAGATTTTTCGCCGAGCATCAATGGAGTCGCCGACGACAGGTTCCACAGGATGAATAAGAAAGAGACTAACGTGACGATTGAGCCGAGCAGGGCAATGCCGATGTCGAGCGTCCCGTTGATAAAGAGTTTGATATCGTCAGCTATCCGTTGGTCGGGGTTGTCGACTGAATCGCCTCTCAGCCGCATGCGGTAATGCGTACCTTCCTTAAGCCAGCGCCCTAGATAAGCTTCGGTAAGCCAGCCACGCCAGCGAATTTGGAGCCATTGTTGTAAATAGAGTTGGTAGACAGCGGTGATAATGAAGAATGCGCCGAGTACGGTGAAAACACCGAGTTGGTATGTGAAGATGTCCCAGTTCTTGTCCTGAAGTGCTGTATAGAACGTGTTGTACCAAGAGTTGAAACGGACATTCAGCCAAACCTGAAATAGCTGGAGTCCGATCACTACGAGCAGCAGCCCGCGCCCCCATAGTCGGTCGCTACCGCGGAAATAGGGTAGGCCGATACGGGCAAACTCCTTGGCGATTGCGCGAAACGTCGCCATAGCGAGGCTGACCTAGATAGGTTCCAGACAGAGCTGACACTGGCATTCGACGTCAGAGCCAAAATCGCGACAGAATAAAATTACAGCTGTGTAAGCATTGAACATCATGGCCGAAGTCAGAGAAACGTATGCCGCGTCTCTTTCGGCGCCTGCACCATGAGCTGAGAGGCACTCCTTTCAACAACTAAACGTCCAACTAATTGTCAGGCACAACAATTTTTCTATGAGTTGGCCCGCATTCGATACCCGGATCCGTATGGCACGTAGGAATACAGAACGACACAA
>JBJYWZ010000427.1:0-1718 GCA_046259725.1 Promineifilaceae bacterium (SeqCode)
TAACGGGCTTTAACGCGTAAAATCTCGCGGGCGGTATCGAGATTCTGATAAATAGCCGCGTACATCGCCTCCAGCGTCTCGCGTCGGATGGCGGCCTGAAACAGGGCCCGGTCCATAATATGGGCAACCCTGCGGTGGGTGTTCAGGGTCAGACGAATCCCGGCAATGGCGTTCAGGGCCGCCGCGCACACGTCCTCGATCTGCTGCCAGGCGCGATTGCCGCCTTCAAACGCCGAGCGCCCGATGTCGCGATCGGGGTCCGACATCAACGACCGCCACTGGGAAATCGGCCGCCGCTCTTTTTGACCGCTTTTAGCGATGAAGTCGAATTCCAGCTTGCCCGTCACCTTGTCATACAGGCGGCCCCAGGCCGACAGCCCGTCGACATTCAAATCAGAAGCCAGCGCTTCCTCCTTGCGGGTCATGGTGGTGCGGGCCCTCTCGCGCAGGCGCTTCAGGTAATAAGCGATCTCTTTTAAATTGGGCCGTTCGCAAAAACCTTCGAACACGGTCTTGGGCGCCCGCTTGAAGACGCCCAAGACATCTATTTCGAACTTTTCGAATGCAGCGTATTGTCGAACCAGGGCCGCCCGCGACAGCGAGACGGCTTCATTGTGCGCATCGGCTGCCTCCAGGCACCCCAGGTAGGAAGACAAATGCCCCAAGCGCCTGTAGAGGTCTTCGGCTATCAGGATGAGCGCTTCCCACTGGTCGAGGGTCTCTCCGCTGAAAGCCCTCAGTTCGGAAGACGATGTTTTGAGCCGCTCGATGTCGCGATCCAACCCGACCTTGAAGGCCCGCATCTCCGGTCCGTCGAACTCGGGAAAATAAGGGCCCAGATCCCAGATCACGCCTTTGTCATCATTCATTTTATCCCCTTCATAAATTTTTCCCTCTAAATCGGTCGATTCCGATGTCTAAGGTTCTCTTTCAGATGAGGTATGGCGCTGCCAGGACTTCGTCTCGAAATCGAACCCTTGTTGGCTGATCAACGCCGTACAAACCTCGACCACCGCCGCGTCATACAACATCCCATTGTGCGTTTGTATCTCGGCGAGCGCAGCCTCAAGCCCCAATTGGGGTCGGTACGGGCGAAAGGACGCTATGGACTCCACAACATCTGCCACCGCCAGTATCCGCGCTTCCAATAAAATTTGGTCTCCTTTCAGATGACGAGGATAGCCACTGCCGTCGAGTCGCTCGTGGTGTTGGTAGATGGTTTCGGCTATCGGCCAGGGGAATTGAATATCCTTAAGGATTTCATAGGCGGTGCGCGGGTGCATCTGAATGATGGCTAACTCGTGCTCTGAAATCGGACCGGGTTTATTCAATATGGCGGATGGAATATTGATCTTGCCCAAATCGTGAATGGCGGCAGCCATGCGCAGGCCCTGAATGCGTTCCCAGGGAAAGTCCAGCCGCGTGGCGATAGCGCGGCACAATTTGGTCACCCGTCTTTGGTGACCGGCGGTGTACGGATCGCGTTTCTCAATAGTGGTGGACATCGCCTGAATGATGGCGCCCATGTTTCTGCGCAGTCGATCATGGCTGCGGTTCAACGCCTGCTTCACTCGTCGGAAAGCGCTGACGTCCGTGAAACATTCGACGTATCCCCCGATGGCACCGTCTGCATCCGGATAGGCTGTGGTGGTTACGATCCAAGGCGCCTGTTTGCCGTTTTTGCAATGGGCCTCATCATCGAACACCAGTTTTTCGCC
>JBJYWZ010000428.1:0-6464 GCA_046259725.1 Promineifilaceae bacterium (SeqCode)
TCCATCGCCTTAAACGCTTCAACTTGCGAGGTAATCGCCCGTTCGGTCGGCAGGCGCTCGATGCTTGATGCGCCAAAGAATCCGGCGATGCCGGGCATCATGCCCATAGCCCGGGCCACATTTTCTGGTTCGTCAAACGGGCCGCCGTGGCAGATCACCATCACGTCCGGATTCACCTCGCGACCGGCGGCGGCGATCTCCAGCACGCGATCGACCGCCTCCTCCAAGGTAAGTGCCACGGCCGCGCCTATTGACCCGGCCGTTGTCAGGCCCATGTGTGCCACCAGCACGTCGGCGCCCGCTTCGGCCATCGCCTTCGCTTCACCGGAATTGAAGACATAGGGCGTGGTCAGCATATCCAGATCGTGGGCGATTGCCACCGCATCGACCTCTTTATCATAGCCCATTCCTGTCGCTTCCAGATTGGAGCGCAGCGTGCCGTCAACCAGGCCGACGGTCGGAAAATTCTGAATGCCCGTAAAGCCCATTTCCTTCAACTGCTTAATAAACAGCGGCATCAGGCGGAAGGGATCCGTGCCGCATACCCCGGCCTGAACCGGCGTATCCCTGACCACCGGCAGCACTTCCGCCGCCATTTCCACGACAATGCCGTTGGCATCACCATAAGGCATCAAGCCGGCAAGCGACCCGCGCCCGGCCATACGATACCGACCGCTGTTATAGATGATAATCAGGTCTGCGCCGCCCGCCTCGGCGAACTTGGCCGAAATACCCGTGCCGGCCCCGCAGCCCACAATCGGCCGTCCCGCGTCAACCTGCGCATGCAGCCGTCTCAATGCTTCCTCTCGACTTATAAATGCCATCTCTATACTCCGCTTTCAGTGAACAGCAAGACACTGTACTGTTTGCTGACTACTGAATACTGCCTACTGATCGATCATTTCCAACAACAGCTCAACACAGCGATCCGCAAACTGCGGGTCGTTGATATTATGGTCCAGTTCGTAAACCGGGATATCCTCCCGCAGATTTTCTTTGATCGCTGCAAAACAAGCCTGGTCCGCTTCCGGATCCCAAAACCGCTGCCCCGCACTGTCCAACATTGATACCCCTTTCAGCGGCAGGACGACAGCGACCGGTCCGGTCGCCTCGTTGGCCGCCGCGGCGATAATTTCGCCGATTTTCCGGTTCTCGTCCACATTGGTTCGCATCAAGGTGACATCGGGATTCCATTTATATAGGTTGCGATCCTGGTATCTGTCAGGCACGCTTTCTATGCCGCGAAAATTAGCCATATCCACGCAGCCGGGAACGAGGACCGCCGGTACTCCTGCCCGTGAGGCGGCGCGGCAGCGATCCGGCCCAGCGCTCAAGACGCCGCCACAGACGAGGTCGGCCAGCTCTGTCGTCGTGATATCAAATGAGCCGACGATATAGCCATCGCTGATCAGGTTCTCCATCGTCCGACCGCCGGTTCCCACGGCGTGGAAAACGAGCACCTCGTAGCCCTCATCTTCCAGAAGTTCCCGCGCACGACCGACTGCCTCGGTCGTATTGCCAAACATCGAGGCCGCAATCAACGGTCTTTCTTCCACTTTAGGGAGGTCCATCTTGACCATGCCGGCGATCGCGCCCGCGGCGTTGGCATAAATCCTACGGCTGATACTGTTAATGCCCGCCACGTCAACCACCGAGGGCATGAAGGCGATATCCGATGTCGCCGTGTAGGCGCTGACATCCCCGCCACCCAGGGTGGATACCATGAGCTTGGGAATGCCTACGGGCAGCGTGCGCATGCCGGAAGTGGCAATCGAAGTATTGCCGCTGCCGCCCATACCCAGCACGCCGTCCAAACGGCCGTCTTCGTAAAGCTTTCTCATCACGACGGCCAGTCCGGCAGCCATCACCTGCATCGCTTCATCCTTGTGATCGCCGCTCGACAGATATTCTATATCGCCGCCGCCGGCCTCCGCGACCTCTTCACGGCCGATATCGGGCACAAACGAGGGTTCGCCGATCACGCCGAAATCGACGACCAGCGTTTCCAACCCTTCCTGCTCGATCAGATTCCTTACAAAAGCAAATTCGGCGCCCTTCGTATCCAGCGACCCGACCAAAACCACCGTCTTACTCATAACACCTCCGCTCTATCCTATCTGCCGGTTCCGGCAGACATACTCTATTTCTGTCTAGTTCAGACGCTCAAAAATCCCCGCCGCTCCCATGCCGCCGCCGATGCACATCGTGACCATACC
Organism: Promineifilaceae bacterium (SeqCode); assembly: GCA_046259725.1. Taxonomy (GTDB): domain Bacteria; phylum Chloroflexota; class Anaerolineae; order Promineifilales; family Promineifilaceae; genus JAACFF01. The sequence goes on from JBJYWZ010000428.1 coordinate 2,217, forward strand.
CAGCGAAAGATCGCGGCGCACCATGTCATGCATGATCTGCACCGTCAGCTTAGCGCCCGTGCAGCCAAGCGGGTGACCCAGGGCGATTGCCCCACCGTTGGGGTTAGTCTTCTCTTCGTCCAGGCCAAGCTCGCGAATCACGGCGATTGACTGCGCGGCGAAGGCTTCATTCAGTTCGACAACGTCGATATCCTCCAGCGAAATGCCGGTGCGATCCAGCACTCTGGGAACCGCCGCCACGGGGCCGATGCCCATGATATCCGGCCGCACGCCGCCCACGTTAAAGCCCACAAAGCGCAGGATCGGTTTCAGACCGAGCGCTTCGGCCATGCCCCGTTCCATCACCAAAACAGCCGCCGCGCCGTCGCTTAGTGGAGAGGAATTACCGGCTGTGACCGTACCGCCATTCTTGAATACGGGTTTCAGTTTGGCCAGCGCTTCCAGCGTCGTTTCCGGCCGCACGTGCTCATCCTTTTCGAACAGAATGGTCTCGCTCCGGCGGTTGCCGTTTCGTCCTACGGTCACTTCTTCGATCTCAATCGGCACGATTTCCTCGTCGAAACGGCCGTCGGTCTGGGCGGCCATCGCCCGCTGGTGGCTGCGCAGGGCGAACTCATCCTGCGCCTGGCGGCTCACTTCAAATTCCTCGGCCACATTCTCGGCCGTAAATCCCATGCCCATATAAGCCTCGGGCATGTTCTCCACCAGATAAGGGTTGGGGTTAAAGCGAAAGCCCGTCATTGGCACCAGGCTCATTGTCTCCGCACCCCCGGCGATGATCGCGTCGGCGCCGTTAGCGATGATGCGTTCCGCGGCAATGGCGATCGTTTGCAAACCGCTGGAGCAAAAACGGTTCACCGTCATCGCCGGCACATCAACTGGCAGCCCGGCACGCAGGGCGATCAGGCGGGCGAAATTAAGGCCCTGCGCCCCTTCGGGCATCGCGCAGCCGATAATCACGTCATCGATCTGCTTCGGGTCCAGACCTTCGGCCTTCCTGAGAACATCGACAATGGCCGACACGGCCATCTCGTCGGAGCGCCAGTTTCGCGTCGTACCGCGCTTTGATTTTCCGACCGCGGTTCGTGAGCCGGCAACAATTACTGCTTCACGTGTCATATCAAATCTCCTTTTTAGTTCCTCAGAGGCTTTCCGGTCTGCAGCATATGCATCATGCGCTCAATTGTCTTTTGTTCGCCGAGAAGCGATAGAAATGCTTCCCGTTCCAGGTCCAATATCACCCAGGGATCGACCCAGGCCGCCGCGCTGCTGTCGCCGCCGCAGAGCACATAGGCCAGCTTGTTGGCAATCAGGCCGTCATGCTCGCTTGCATAGCCGCCCCACTGCAGGCCCTTGACTGCAAACTGGGCTGCGAAGTAGGCGTCGCGCCCCGCGGCGTAGACCTTCTCCACTGCCGGCGGCCGCGCGCCAATAGCCGCAAGCTGCAAGGCGCGCTCTTTGGCCGTCTGCAAAAGATGGTCGGCGTTCATCTCGATCAGGGCTTCTTTGTCCAGGTAGCCCAGCTCTTTTGCTTCCCAGGCACTGGTAGCCACCTTGGCCAGTGCGACCTGTTCGAAGGTTTCCTGCAGGATGGGCAGCACATCCGCGTTGGCTGTCCGCATCACCGGGTTAATTTTCCGGCGCACGACTTCCTTGCAGCCGCCTCCAGCGGGAATCACACCAACGCCGAATTCGACCAGGCCGATATAGCTTTCATGGGCAGCGACCGTCTCCCAGCCCGTCATCGCGTACTCCGCGCCGCCGCCCAGCGCCATCTGGTGTACGGCCGTTACAACCGGCTTCGGCGCGTGGCGCAGTTTGAATGTAGCATCCTGCAGGCCATGGATCATCTTGTCCAGCATATCCCACATCCCCTGCTGCGCGGCCATAGCCACAGCGAAGAGATTGGCGCCCACACAGAAATTATCCCCTTGATTGCCGATGACCAGGGCGTCGAAGTCAGATTCCAGGCGCTCCAGCGCCTTATGGGACATATCGATAATATCCTGGTCAATAGCGTTCATCTTCGCGTGAAACTCGAACAGCGCCACACCGTCGCCCATGTCGTGCAGGGTGGCGCTCATGTTCTTCTCGACCTCGTCCAGCCCGCTGAGCACGACTATATTTTTATCGATCTCGCGAGGCTCGTAGGACTCAGTGTTAAAGTCATAGACGGAGCCGTTGCTGTAAAAGCTCTCGTTGCCGTTGGCCAGCATCGTCTTCACCCAACCGGCGACTTCCAGGCCGGCCTCCTCCATCTTGTCGACGGTTTCCGCCACGCCCAGCATATCCCACATCTCGAATGGGCCTGCCTCATTGCTGAAACCCCAGCGCACGGCATCATCCACGTCACTCAGCCTGTAAGCGATTTCGGGGGCCACGTAGGCGGCATAGGCAAAGCCGAAGTAGAGGATATCGCGTACATAATTGGCCGCGCGGTCGTCAAACTCAAGCAGCCTGGACACGCGCTTACCGAGGTCTTCAATCTTGCGCACCGCACCGATGGAGTCAAAGCGCACCTTGTCCGAAGGCTCATACTCCATCGTCTCGGGATTCAGCGTCCAGAACTCGCGCCGGCCGTCGACGAACGTCTTTTTATAAAAGCCCTGACCGCTTTTATTGCCCAGCCAACCGTTATCGATCATCTGGTTCATGACGGCCGATGTCTTTTCCGGCTGCAGGACCTCGCGGTATGGATCGTCTGCCAGCGCGGGATAGAGGTTGCCGTTCACATGCGCCATAACATCGAGGCCGACCAGGTCCATCAACCGGAACGTTGCCGTCTTTGGCCGGCCGATCGTGGGTCCTGTGACGGCGTCCACCTCAGGGATCGTATAGCCTAATTCAAATGCGCGCTCGATGCCGTAGGAAGCGGCCACCGAGAAGAACCGATTGCCTATGAAATTCGGCGTATCCTTGCAGACGACGACCCCTTTGCCCAGCACATCACGGCCGAATTCGACCATGAATTCAGTTACTTCAGGGTCGGTATCCGGTGTGGGAATAATCTCCAGAAGTTTCAGATAACGCGGCGGGTTAAAGAAATGGGTACCCAGGAAACGTTTCTTAAAGCTTTGCGAGCGTCCCTGCGCAATCTGGTAAATCGGGATCCCCGACGTATTGGAACTGATGATCGCCCCCGGCTTGCAGGTCGCCTCCAACCGTTCCATCAACGCCTGCTTCAAGTCCAGGCGCTCGATAATAACCTCGACCACCCAGTCGGCATCGGCGACCAGTTCAAAGTCGTCATCCATATTACCGATCGTAATCAACTCTGCGCGATCCTGACCTGCCAGGTTAGCCGGTTTGGCCTTGACCATGCGCTCGTACAGGCCTTCGACCAGCCGGTTGCGTGCCGCGGGGTCATCCTTTTCTTCGTCACTCAAATTAGGCGTGGCGATGTCCAGCAGCACAACCGGTATACCGATATTGGCCAGATGCGCCGCGATCCCACCCCCCATCGTCCCCGCGCCAATAACAGCAACTTTGTTTATGCGATATGTCATCTAGTGTCTCCTTTGCCAGTCTATTTCAACTCTCTCCGGCTGTACCCCAAAATACTCCTGGCCACGATCAGCTGGTTAATCTGCTTCGTCCCCTCATAGATATCATTGATCTTGGCGTCGCGCATCCACTTTTCGACCAGGAACTCGCGCGAATATCCCACCGGGCCCAGGAGCTCAACCGCCTTCTGAGTGATCCAGGTCACGGCCTCGCCGGCGCGGAACTTGCACATGCTCGATTCCAGGCGGTTGCTCTCGCCGTGCGCCATGAGCGAAACCGCTCTCAGGGTCAGCAGCCAGGCGCCCTTGTAGCGGGCTTCCATCTCCATCAGGTCGCGTTCCACAGCCGTCATTTCATGCAGCGACTTGGTATAGTCCACTTCGACGCCTTCCTCGGCCAGCTTCTCCCGCGTAAACTCCAGAGCCGCCCGGGCGATGCCCACCGCGCTGGCGGCGACCGCGGGTCGCGACGAATCAAACGTCTTCATTGCTCCCTTGAAGCCCTTGACCGTCGTCTCACGCTGCACCTCGGCACTGCCCAGAAGATTTTCATAGGGCACGCGCACGTTGTCGAAATGCAGAGAAACAGTGTCGCTGGCGCGAATGCCCAGCTTGTTTTCCTGCTTGGCAATGGAGACGCCGGGCGTATTACCCTCGACAACGAAGGACTTGATGCCGGCCCGTCCGGCTCCGGGATCGACGGTCGCCCAGACAACGCACAGGCCATCCGACTCTTCCAGGGCCA
>JBJYWZ010000429.1:0-9397 GCA_046259725.1 Promineifilaceae bacterium (SeqCode)
GCCGCTCCCAGACCCGCCGGGCCGCCGCCAATGATGATAAGATCGTAATAGGGGGCGCTTGCCTCAGTCTGCATCCCCAGTGAATGTGCCAGTTCAGCGATGGATGGACCGATCAGGCGCCCACCATCAGGTAAGAATACGACGGGCAGATCACGCCCGCCCTGTATCACCGACTCAACCAGCTCTTTAGCCTCGGCATTCACTTCAATATCAAGCCACCTGTAAGGCACGCGGTTGCGGGAGAGGAAATCCTTCACATCATGGCTGTGCGGCGACCACAGCGTGCCGGCCACACGAATGCCCTGATACGGCATGGTAACCGTAGAGGACCACTCCAAGAGCAGGTCGTCAAGGATGGGATAAAGATTTTGCTCTGGTGGATCCCAAGGCTTCATCAAGTAATAATCAAGACCAATTTCGTTAATACTTGTGATCGCTGCTTCGGTGTCCGCGTATGCGGTGAGAAGCACCCTACGAGCCTCAGGAAAAAGCTTAATTGCTTTTGCCAGAAACTCAGTACCGGTCATGACCGGCATGCGATGATCGGCCAGCAGAAGCGCAACCGCCTCATTGCGCTCGCGAAGCTGCTGCAAACTGTCCAGGGCTTCCTGTCCGGAGCCCGCCTTCAAAATGCGGTAGTCTCTCTGGTATTGGCGTCGTAGATCGCGAACTACAGCATTCAATACTTGTGGTTCATCATCAACGGATAATATATAGGGCTTAGTCATTTCTATATCCAGCGGGCCTCATCCCGCGCACTTCCTGCAAACAGAACTGGCTGGCTTGTCATATCGATGCTCCTGTACGCGAGCCGGCTGCATCGCTCCTTTGTAATTAAGTGTACTGGTTAAATAATGGTTGTCAATTATATGACTTAAAGTCTTCAGCAGCCAGTGATCGACAGCTGTGTTCGCCAAAAAAGGGCTTCCGTCTGGCAAAAAAACACGGTAGCATATTCATATGAGCACATATGTCGCCATCGCCTTGATTTCGGCGGCAACGCTGCTGTTAGAAATCTCCTTCCTCCGCCTCTTTGCGGTGCAACAATTCTACCATTTTGCCTTCATGGCCGTCAGTCTGGCCCTACTGGGAGCGGGAGCAAGTGGTTCTTTATTGAGTGTCTGGAAGCGGCGCTGGCCCCCGGCCGTCTTATGCCTGCTATTTGGCCTGGCGACTGCCGGATCGTACCTGATAATCAATTATATCCCTTTCGATTCCTTTAGCATCGCCTGGGACGGCCGACAACTCCTCTTTCTTATGATCTACTTCCTTTCCGCTGCGCTGCCTTTTCTCTTTGCCGGGCTAATTGTCGGCGGTGAACTAGCCGCTTCGAGCGCACGTGTCGACGGCCGTTCCCATCTCATCTACGGCGCTAATCTCCTGGGTTCGGGAGCCGGAAGCCTTGCCAGCCTGCTCGTTCTGGCCCTGGTTGGCGGAGAAGGCGCCGTTCTTGTCGCTGCTATCCTGGGCATACTCTCCACGTTCCTGTTTCTTTTGCAGCAGGATTATTCCGCTTCAGCTCAACAACGTTTTGTCGCCGTACCGGCTCTCCTCTTTCTACTTCTGTACCTCGCGGCGCTTGTTTCACCGCCTCCGTTCTGGGCCCTGCGGCTCTCACCCTACAAGACATTATCCATACTTTTGCAGACGCTGGACGCCGAACATACGGTCTCGGTTTTTGACCAGACGACGCGCGTTGATGTCGTCGAAAGCAGCACAATCCACTCCATGCCCGGGCTGAGTCTTACATCGCCGCTGGGACCGCCTTTGCAGGCAGGCCTCTTGTTGGATGGGGACAGCTTGATGCCTATCACTGCGCTGCCGCCTCGATCGCCGGATGCTGCCGTCTTAGCCGACAATCTGCCGGCCGGTCTTGCTTACCGCCTGCGGCCAGGAGCGAAAACGCTCGTCCTTGAGAGCGGCTCAGGCATGGATGTCTTGTGGGCGATTGCGGCCGGAGCAGAAGAGATAACGGCCATTGAAGAGAAGAAGCTGGTCATTGACACGCTGCAAGAGACTTATGGCGATTTTACTTCCGATTTGTTTGCCGATCCTGCCGTGCAGGTGATCAACCTGGCGAGTCGTGTGTTTGCACGCCGGCCACCAACAGAGCACTTTGATATAGTTATCGTCTCGCTGACCACGCCACACAGACCCGTCACTTCCGGCGCCTACAGCCTGACCGAGGATTACATCTACACGGTCGAAGCGGTAGATGATTACCTCAACCTTTTAGACGAAAACGGCCTCCTGGTCATGACCCGCTGGCTTCAAACCCCGCCCAGCGAAAGCGGCCGTTTGTTTGCCATGATTGCTCAGGCTTTGGAGCAAAAGGGGCTGGATCCGGCTCAGCATCTGGTCGCATTTCGTACGCTGCGTACAATGACCGTTCTGGCCTCGCTCACTCCGTTCAGGGAATCAGACTTAAGCCGCACACGGCAGTTTCTCGACGAGCGGGGTTTCGACGCCGTCTACGTTCCGGGCATTGACCCAAGCGAGGTAAATCGCTTTAACATCCTGGAACAACCATCCTATTACCTGCTGTTTCAAAACATTCTGCACGATGCAGAGACGACATACGCAACGTACCGCTATGACATACGCCCGCCCTCAGATGATCATCCGTTCTTCTACCATTTCTTCAAGTGGAGGCAAACGCCGGAAATATTATCAACATTGGGAATGACCTGGCAGCCATTTGGCGGCAGCGGGTTCTTCGTCCTCGTGATTCTGTTGATCATGGTCACATTGGCGGCGGCCGTTTTCATCCTTGGTCCGCTGCTGGTTTGGCGGAGAAAGGGATTGGATCAACCACCGGACATCTCACATTGGCGAGGGCGGGTGTTTGTCTATTTCGCTTGCCTGGGTCTGGCTTTTCTCTTCGTAGAAATCCCTCTTTCCCAGCGTTTCATCCTTTCCCTGGGCCAACCCGTCACGGCTTTGGCCTTCGTTTTGTTTGCTCTGCTTATTTTTTCCGGACTGGGCAGTCTCACAGTGAAGCACTGGTCATTGCGCCCGGCTCTGGCGATTCTTGTGATTCTGGTGGCCATCTATCCCCTCTTGCTCCAGCCGTTGATTGCTGTCTCCCTTGGCTGGCCCGAATGGGCACGAGTTATACTCATCACCCTGTCACTTGCGCCAATCGGCTATTTCATGGGCCTGCCGTTCGCAGCGGGAATCCAGGTCATCGAGAAAAACGAAGCGGCTCTGACGCCCTGGGCCTGGGCAATCAACGGCAGCTTCTCTGTTATCAGTTCCGTCCTGGCTATTATGATCGCGCTGACCTGGAATTTCTCAACCGTTCTGTGGCTCGGCGCCGCTGCCTATGCGGTCGCTCTCCTCGTCTTCGGCCGTGTGGGATCAGCAGCCGCCGGCCGGGAGACAGCAGCCGTCAATTGACCGTTTACCGTTCTTCTCTGGTGAGCGGCACGAAACTGACGGCGCCCAGGTTTTCTGTCTGCGCTTCATCCTCGCTCACGCGCCTGACTCGCCATAAGGTCTGCGTACCGCCGACTGGTCCGACCGGGATAATCAAATTGCCGCCACTCTTTAGCTGCTGCACAAGGGGCTGGGGGACGTGGTCAGGAGCGGCAGTTACAATGATTGCATCAAACGGCGCGTGTTCTTCCCAGCCAAAATAACCATCGGCATGATCCACGGTGATGTTATCATAGCCAAGGCGTTTAAGATCAGCGGCGGCTCGCTCCGCCAATTCGCCAATGATCTCCATTGAATAAACCTGATCGACAAGCTCGGCTAATACGGCGGCCTGGTAGCCCGACCCTGTGCCCACTTCCAGTACAACATCGTCCGGCTCCAATTCCGCGGCTTCGGTCATCAGGGCCACGATGTAGGGCTGCGATATCGTCTGGCCGTAGCCTATTGGCAGCGGATGGTTGGCATAGGCTTGCGATTGGTATTCATCAGGCACGAATTCATGGCGAGGCACGGTGCGCATCGCTTCAATAACAGCCTTGTCTTTGATGCCGTAAGCAATGACGCCAGTGTAAACGAGGGATTCTCGCCGTAGCTCATTTTCGTCTTCCATCGCAGTACTTGCCGCTTCGACAGCCAAAGACGTTTCAGCCGGCGGAGCTATTGCAGTAGATCGGACGATAGGTGAACCAGATTCGCATGCGGAAAATGACAGAATCAAGACAATAAACAGACCAACTCTCAACATCACGGCCATCATCTCCTGAAACATGATCCGGCGCTACTTTGTACACTGTATATTATTGAGGAAAAACATCCTCCTGTATAGGCGCGGCGGTCGAAAGTTACATTAAGCCCCGGTCTCTTAAAATTGAATGCAGCAGGGGTTCTATCTCCTGCCGGATAGCCTCATTGGCATAGCCTACCCAACTTACATCATCATCGACGGTCAACGGCGGCCGCAGAGGTCCTCCTTGCTCATCAGTGATGATAATGCCCAGCTCGCCGGCGATTAATTCCGTACATACATCATAAGGGTGGCAGCATATACCTAAGAACAGGCCTTTTTTTGCCAGGTAGCTCTCCAGCAGCGGCCGTATATCGGCGACAAAACGGTCGTGTCCCGCCATCAGCTCATAGAACTGGCCTCCACTGCATATATATTGGTCTTCAAAACAATGTGCCTTACCCGGCTGTACCGGGCCCAGCGCCCCGAGCACGATTTCCTCGTCAATAGCGGCTAACTGATCGCGCGCCCCCGGGAAGAAACGTGAAATCTGCGCAAACCCATGCGCAATTGAGGCGGCGCGGGAGGGACGCAGATGAATTGGCTGCTCTTCTCCTATCAGGCGATTATAACGTATGGCCGATACACCTTTTCCCCTGATCGCCCAAATCTGGTCCGATAGATACTGCTTCACCAGAGGTATCTCCGTTTGCACCGCCACTTCAATATCCTGCAAATTGGTCTGTGGCCCCTTGTTCGGCGCGACGCCCGTTAAAATCCAGGCGCTGCGCTTTTGATACATGATGCCGCGGGTACCATCGATAGGATCGACAATGATGCGCCACCTGGCATCATTCTCCTCGGCCCCCCGCGGCAGAACGACCTTCCCACCATCCAATCCTTCGGCGATCAGAACAACAGGATCCTGAACGGCAATCTCTCGGCCAACGAACTCCACAAGCAGTTCTTCGCTGATGCGATCGACAGCGTAAATAGTATCTCCCTCTTCCTCTTTGGCGATAGTGGAGAGCGTTTCCAGAGAAGCGTTTTCACAGGCAGCAACAACGCTGTCGCGAATCTGATTATGCAGGGCCAAAATCGAGTTGAGCAAATCCATATCAGCCTAATATCACTTCCACTTCGTTGTTTTCAAGAAGCGTATCTGCCAGAAGAAGATTGTCGCTCAAGAGCCGGCCATTCAGAACCAGCGATTTGACGCCGCGGCACACTCTATCGGGATTCTTAACCTGAATTTCTATCATTTTCCCGCGGAAGCGCCGCCGCACTGAAAATCCAGGCCATTCAGCGGGGATACAGGGATCAATGCGCAGGCCGTCCAGCTCCGGTCGCAACCCCAAAATATACTGTGTCGCGCTGTAATAGGACCATGCCGCGGCCCCTGTCAGCCACGAAACGCGGGTATTACCCGGGCGCGGCGAAAACGTTGAGTAAGTAGTTTGCCCCTGCACATATGGCTCGCTCTGGCGAATCTCGGCACGATCATTGTAAGCGGCGGGCATTGCAGCGCGAAAATAATCATAAGCGCGATTCCCGTTGCCAACCATACATTCGGCCATCACGCCCCAGCCCTGTGTATGGTTGAAGATACCCGCGTTCTCTTTGATGCCGGGATTAAAAACGACGGCACGCATGACCTCTATTGGCGCTTTGACGAAAGGTGGGGCCGCCAGCATCAAACCATAGGGGGTCGCCAGGCGTTCGTTAACCGTCTGCAGGCAGCGCTCCGCCTGTTCGGCCGTAGCTGCGCCGCTGATGACCGACCAGACCTGCGTATTTAGATAAACCTGGCCTTCATCATAGTCGCTCGTGCCATACACGGTTCCGTCTTCGGCGATAGCCCAGATAAACCACTCCCCGTCCCAACCGAAGGCTTGAATATGCTCGTCGACTGCATCACGCCGGCCAAGAGCCCATTCTGCCTCCGCCGTTTTGCCAAGCCTTTCCGCGATTTCAGCGTAAACGGTGAGACCGAGACGCAGTTGGAAGGTGACAAAAAGACTCTCGCCATAGTAACCCAGACGCAGGCAGTCATTCCAGTCGGCTGATAAGCCGCAGGGCAGATCATGCTCGCCGGTCCGATCTAGATTGAATACCAGTGCGCGGCGCAGATGCCCAAGAACCGTATCCTCCCCTTCATCCGCGTATGGCAGCACCTTATTGTAGAATTCGATATCCCCGGTTTCACCGACCAGGGCGGGCACGGCATTAAAGAACCAAAGGCAGTCATCGGAACGATACTCCTCAGCAGGCGGCGGTGACTCATGTCCGGGCCGGTGTTCAAAAGGCTTGATAACCGGGATCGCGCCACCGTTAGACAATTGGCCGGTCAGCATTAACTCCAGCCTCGCCTGCGCTTCTTCCGGTATCGCCGCTGTCACGCCCAGGATATCCTGCACGGAATCACGGAAACCTAACCCGTCCCGCTCTCCGTTGTAGACAAGACTGGCGGCCCGCGACCAGGCAAACGTGATCAGACAGTTGTATAATCCCCAGACGTTGATGGTGTGGTTCAGCTCTTTATCCGGCGTGTCCACTACCAGGCTTCCCAACTTCGCATGCCATGCATCCTTCAACTTCTGTAGTTCCAGGCTGGCTCGCTCCAGCGAACCGAACTCCATCATGGTTTGCTTTCCCACCGTCCGCGCGTCGCCGATGCCCAGCATCACAAGCAGCTCACGGCTTTCTCCCGGCTGCAATGTCAGATTCGACTGCAGCGTCCCACAGGCATTATCCCCGTAGACATCGCTGTGTGTACAATGGCCTTGTTCCACCACAAGGGGATTGTGGTAGCTGCGGTAGGGCCCAAGAAACGCTTCACGGCTGGTATCATAGCCATCCAGCGGCGCGCCAACCAGTCCCATCCACATATGGCGCGCGATGTCGGAAATAAACACGCCTTCGTCTTGCCGAGTCAGGTTATCCTGGATGGCAATGCGCAGCAGATCGCCCTCCCGTGAACCACGCACGATGAAGATGGAATATTGTAAATTGACACGATCCTGGAACGTATCCCATTGGTTCGTGAATTCACAAAAGGTAAAAAGCGATAAGTCGCGCGGCCGTTCGCTTTCGTTTGATAACCGCAGCCTCCAATACTCGAAGTTCTGACCTAATGGGACGAAATAGGTAACCTCGTTGGAAATACCCTCATAGCGCGAGTGAAAGGTTGTATAAGCTGTTCCATGGCGGCAGGTGGACTCGTATTGTTCGAGCGGTTTGCCGACCGGCTGCCAGGAGGTTGACCAGTAATCGCCGCTCTCCCGGTCGTGAAGATAGAAGTAGCGGCCCGGCTGGTCCATAGGCACGCTGTTGAAGCGCAAACGCAGGAAGCGCCCGCGCGCACCCGACTGGTAGAAACCGTAACCACCGGCATTATTCGTAATTATCGCGCCATATTCGGTCGATCCCAGGTAGTTGCTCCAGGACTGCGGCGTGTCGGGCCGCGTAATGACATATTCTTTCGCTTCGTCGTCAAAGTAACCGTACTGCATTGATACCTCTTTTTCAGGCTGGATCTCATTCGCCATTCCGCCTGCATCAGGTCAGAAGGTAAGATCTACTTGCATAGCTCCATTACTACGGCAGGCAGGCTGGCCAGGGATTGAATGACGGTAAACGGCCGTAGTGCCTCTGCGCCGGGCAGATTAAGCTGATCCATCCCGCGACCGGTAAGCACCAGATAATTATCGGGCACACCCGCCCCTCGGCCCGCCTGTAGATCAGTCAAAGCATCGCCTACCATCAGAGATTTCTTCAAATCTATGTCCAGATCGCCTGCCGCATTCAACAACAACCCCGGAAGGGGTTTGCGGCACTGGCAGCCGTCTTGCGGCGCGTGCGGGCACATATAAAGACCATCAATTCGTCCCCCGGCGGCCTCGATAACCTCCAGGAACTTTTTGTTGATGGCCTCCGCCTCAGCAAGCGTGATGATGCCTCTACCAACGGCCGACTGGTTCGTAACCAGGACGATTTTATATGGCATCTCTGCCAACCGCTCGAGCGCCTCCAGGGCCCCGGAAATAAAGACGACATCCGCCCAGGATCGGACATAGTTTGACCGGTTTTCAATAATCACGCCGTCGCGATCTAAAAAAATTGCTTTACTCATGCTGTCCCCATTTCTGCCCTTCAGTCAGGGCGACCTATCTTATAGGCGCAGGCCGATACGTGCGAATAAATATGCATAGGAAGTCTAACAATTTCGTGCCAAGAACAGGATATTTGTTATCATCACGCGGTAGGTGCCCCTATGCTAAGTAACATCAGTCTCTACCTCTCGCGCCAGGCAACAAGCATTGGACGCTATATTTTCGAGCAAACACTCTATTTTCTGATCGGCTGGATACCCACGTTTCTGGGCATTGCCGTTCGCGGCTTATTCTACCGCCTGCTGCTGCACATGGATGGTTGGGCAGCCATCGAGAAAGGTGTTCGCCTACGTTATGCCGACAACATATGGCTGGCGCACGGCGTCTATCTGGATGAAAACGTCTATCTTCACGCCTGCCCGCGGGGCATCAACATCGGCAGGAATAGTATCGTGATGCACGGGGCGATCTTGCATGTCTACAACTTCCGTGATTTAGCACACTCCGGCATTCGCATTGGCGAGAACTGTCTGGTCGGCGAATATAGTGTCATACGCGGCCAGGGGGGCGTCGAAATCGGCGATCGCGTCTACACCTCCCCCTTTACGCAGATTATTGCCGTGAACCATGTGTTCGACGATCCCGATCGGCCGTTCATCGACCAGGGAATCACGGCCGAAGGTATCGTGATTGAAGATGACGTGTGGATTGGCTCGGGAGCGATCATCACTGATGGCGTTCGCGTCGGAAAAGGCGCTGTTGTCGCTGCTGGTGCAGTTGTAACGAAAGATGTCCCACCGCACACCGTCGTTGGCGGCGTGCCCGCTCGTCCAATAAAAGATATCGACGGCCTGCAGCGAACGGCCGACCTTAAGAAGATCTACCACGTTGCTGACGACACGCACACCCAATAATCTCCCGGAAATTCTTGACAGCCGCTGGTATGCCTTCGCCGATCTGCTGTTTGTAACTCTCGCCTGTGTACTCTGGGCTACCTCCAACGGGAACCTGGGCTGGTGGCCGCTCCTTATCGCGCTTTTGCCCTGGCCCGCACGTTTGCTCAACGGCCGTTTCCCATTGAGCAGGACGCCATATGATTGGCTTGTGCTGCTCTTTCTAATCA
>JBJYWZ010000430.1:0-2079 GCA_046259725.1 Promineifilaceae bacterium (SeqCode)
GTTACAAGTCACCAATTGACCATTGTCATGCTTTACGAACAACCAGAAAAGCTCTTACAGACTCTCATCCGCTTTGATACGACTAACCCACCGGGGAACGAAGCGGCATGTATCCATTATCTTGCCGGATTGTTTCAGGAGGCCGGTATTGAAACAAAGCTTGTAGCAAGTGACGAGCAGCGGCCCAACTTAGTCGCGCGCATGAAGGGGGACGGCTCCGCGCCGGGCCTGCTGCTGCAAGGACATGTCGACGTCGTGACCACGGCCGGACAGCAGTGGACGCATCCCCCTTTTGAAGGCATTGAGGCGGATGGTTACATCTGGGGGCGCGGCGCGCTGGATATGAAATCGGGCGTCGTGATGATGGTCTGCGCCCTGCTGCGCATGAAGGAGGAGGGCATCATGCCGGCAGGCGATACCACGCTCTGCGTCCTCAGCGATGAAGAAACCGGCGGCGATTACGGCGCGCGCTACCTGGTGGAGAAACATCCAGGGCTGTTCGAGGGCATCAAATATGGTCTTGGTGAATTCGGCGGCTTTACGCTGCGCCTTAACGGGCACAAGTTTTATCCGATCCAGGTCGCCGAAAAACTGCAGTGCCAGATGCGCCTGACCATCAACGGCCCGGCGGGACACGGTTCGATGCCCTTACAGGGCGGGACCATGGCGCGCCTGGGCCAAGTCTTGCAGGACCTGGACAAAGTACGTATGCCGCTGCATATTACGCCGGTAACCAAGATGATGATCGAGGGGCTGGCCCGGTACACGACTGGCTCAACCAGCCTTATGCTGCGCCAGCTGCTGCGCCCGCGCCTGGCCGATGTCCTGCTGGCTAATACCGGCGAGCGGCTCAGAGCGCTGGCGCCGCTGTTCCGCAACACGGTCAGCCCCACGATCGTGCGCGGCGGCCACAAGATCAATGTCATCCCCGGCAAAATCACACTCGACCTCGACGGCCGTATGCTGCCCGGCTACACACCCGAGCAGATGGTGAGTGAAGTGCAGGCGATCATCGGTCCGGACATTGATATCAAAGTCTTGGCCTACGACGAGCCCGACGGCGGCAATCTCGATCTATCCCAATTTGCTATGCTGGCCGGCGTCCTCAAAGAACTGGATCCGCAGGGCATTCCCCTGCCGTACATGCTGCCCGCCGTCTCCGACGCGCGGTTCTTCGCCCGCCTGGGCATCCAGCACTACGGTTTTGTGCCCCTGAACCTGCCGCCTGAGTTTGACTTTATGGCCACCATCCACGCCGCGGACGAACGGGTTCCTGTTGAAGCGGTGCGGTTTGGTACAACGGCCGTATTCATGGCTCTGCAGCGATACGGACGGTAGGGGATTTGGGATTTCGGATTTCGGATGTGAGAATTCGCTCAGTGCAAAGTTTATAGGTTGTGACTAAAAGAAGCACTGAGCCGGGCATAGTGGCAGGTGCGACAGGGTGCCACTATACCCGGCTTTATGCGACTGGACATTTACACTACTTACTCAATCTCCTGGTGCGAATCGCGATGGATGCCGCAGCGCCCTAGATAGCAGCACCGTCGTTGGAATTGTCCTGCCCTGCCGGCCATACGTGCAGCACGGCGATCAGATCTTCCAGACTTCTCAAGCTTATGGTGTGGCCGGTCTGGATGTGTTCTATCTCGCCCTGCCAGCCGGTGCACTTTCCTGGGGTCTCCTGTTCGGACCAACAGCGAATAAGGAAAGAAGCATACTCGGTTTCACACATAGGCCACTGCCAACAAAAAAGCTACGGTATCCAATACCCGTAGCTTAATCGATAGGTGTCCGCAAAATGTCCACAAGAGATACCAATTACGCGGCTTGAAAAAGATGGGCCGCGGATAAGCGGGGACGAGAGCAGATTTATGCGATTTTTGTGAGTTAATCTTCGTCTTTCAAGCCGGCTAACAGCCGGCGTATTTCGGCCGCTTTCTCCTTCTGGCCGGCAGCCTCCGCAGCGTCAACCGCTTGCATGAGCGCCTGTTCAGCCTCGCCGAACTGGTCCAGTTCGATCTGGACCAGACCGAGATTGTAAAGAAATTCAACCAACCAGTCTCGCTCGCCTATCTG
>JBJYWZ010000431.1:0-3413 GCA_046259725.1 Promineifilaceae bacterium (SeqCode)
ATTTCACCTATCGCAAACTGTTTGCTGTTCATGCTGCCTGGCTGGTTTGAATCTGTACAATCCGATCCTGGCCTGTGAGGTCGGTAAAAACCTTTATGTCCGCGAGAGGAAAAAAGTCACCGGCTAACTGCCGGACTGCCGAACCTTGCCGCCAACCTATTTCCAGGAAAACGGCGCCCCCAGGGCGCAGTCTAACAGCCGCCTGGCGCAGTAATGCGCGGAATAAATCTAACCCGTCTTCGCCCCCTGAGAGGGCCAGCGACGGCTCGTACCATTTTACCCCATCGTCAATGATCGTCCACTCGTCATCAGCGACATAGGGCAGGTTAGCCACGATAAGATCAAATGGTCCTCCCAACGCCGCCAATAAATCACTCTGTACAAAAGTGATGCTCTGTTTTGCCAGCTTTTGCGCATTGAGTCGTGCGACCTGTATCGCCTTCAAGGACAGATCGCTGGCCAGCAAGATTGTTGGCGGCAGATGGCGGGCGAGGGCAATGGCGATACATCCACTGCCGGTGCCAACATCAACGACACGCAGACCTGAACGGGGGCCTACCCAGGACACGGCACGGCCGACCAGCTCTTCCGTCTCCGGGCGTGGGATCAAAACGGCCGGATTGACATGAACATCAAACCCGTAAAATGGAGCGCTGCCGATGAGATAGGGAACCGGTTCCTTGGCCCTGGCGCGCGCCAGCAGCGCCGCATAATCAGACGCCTGAAGCTTCGTTAAAGTTTCATCGCCATGGGCAATTAAATAGCTGTGCTCGACATGCAGGACATACTGTAGGAGCAAACGAGCATCAAGCTCAGGTGTAAACGAAGCCTGGGCAAGTTGGTCACGACCAGTTGCCCAGGCTTCATGAATTGTCACAATTGACAACGGCAGCCTGCCGGGACGGAGTCCCCATGCATCTTAGCTAAAATCAGGCAGCCTCGACCATGGGGATGTAGCCGCGCTCCTCGAGTACACGCAGGATCTGAGCCGCGCTCTCTTCCGGCGTTCCCTGGTCCGTGCGTACGTGAATATCAGGATTCTCTGGAGCCTCAAATGGATCCGAAATGCCGGTAAAGTTGGGGATTTCGCCGGCGATAGCTTTCTTGTAAAGGCCTTTGACGTCACGATCAATCACGACATCTAGAGGAGCATCAATATAAACTTCCATGAAGTTTGTCGTATTGTCGCGTACGTGATCGCGCACCGACTGGTACGGGGAAATAAAGGAACAAACGGCGCCTACGCCGTTGCGCGACAGGAGTTTGGCAACAAACGTAACGCGCTCGATGTTCTTGCGACGATCCTCGGCGCTGAAACCAAGATCGCTCGTCAGGCTTTCGCGCACGACATCCCCGTCCAGGCGCTCAACTCTCTGATTCCGTTTGCGCAGTTCCTCTTCCAGGATCAGGGCGATGGTCGTTTTGCCGGCCCCTGATAGACCGGTCATCCAAATAACATAGCCATTATTATTGTTTTCGTAAGACATAATTTCCTCTTTCACTTTTTTGCCCGAAGGCCCAATCTCCTTGCCTAACCGGTCACCCGCTCTTCTGTTTCCGGGCGAATAAAACCGGATTCGATCAGGTGTACTATAATCGCGCGTGCGTTTTCTTCGGCCGTATGGCTCAGCGTATCTACACGCACTTCTGGATTCTGCGGTGCTTCATAAGGATCGTCAATGCCGGTAAATCCAACGATGTCACCGCGCCGTGCGCGTGCGTACAGCCCCTTGGTATCCCGCTGTTCGCAGACCTCAAGCGGTGTATCGACAAATACTTCAACGTAGTGATCGGTGCCGACCATACTGCGCACGTCATTTCGCGTGGTCCGGTAGGGACTCACAGCCGCGCAAATCGCGATACCGCCATGGCGGATAATTTCAGACGCCACATACCCCATACGTCGCACATGCTCGTCGCGATCCTCTTTACTGAAACCCAGACCTTCCGAAAAATGAGTACGGACAACGTCGCCATCCAATAAGGTAACCGTACGGCCGTGTTCCTGCAACAGTGCCGTCAGCACGGATGCCGTGGTCGACTTGCCCGCATTGTGCAGGCCCGTAAACCAGATACATGCACCCTGGCGGAATCGGGGTGGGTATGTCTCGGCCAGGATTTGCGCCACCTCGGGCCGTGTAAACCAACCGGGCAGTTCTTTGCCGTTCTGCAAGTATTCTTCACGTACCTGTGTACCCGAAATAGAAGCCGTGCGCGTTTCCTCACCAATCTTGGAAATTTCTTCGTAACGCTCTTCATCAGGCAGATAGACCATCATACGGAAGGGAACAACCTCGACGCCCAATTCATCGCTCATGCTTTCGACCAGTTCCTGGGCGTCATATGGCCCATAGAAAGGCTCTCCCTTTGAGTTCTTGCCGGGTCCGGCATGATCACGGCCGACAATCAGATGATTCGCCCCGTAATTACGGCGGATGACAGCATGCCAGACAGCTTCTCGTGGTCCTGCCATGCGCATGGCCAGCGGCAGCAGTGAGAGCAAAATCCGGTCCGAATCATAATAGCGTTGGGCCAGGGCGCGGTAGGTACGCACGCGCGTGAAGTGATCAACATCTCCAGGGCGCGTCATCCCCACAACGGGGTGCAGCAACAGAACACCGTCTTTATCCTGGGTCGCCCGCTTGGTCAGTTCTTCGTGAACGCGGTGCAGCGGGTTGCGCGTCTGGAAAGCAATAACATTCTTGTGGCCGAAAGACTCAAGCAATGTCCGCGTCTCGGCCGGCGTCATGCGCAAATCCTTAAAATCGTAGTGGGAAGGCAGGCGCAGAACCTGCATTGGACCCGATAAATTGTATTTACCCCAGCGATGCATCTCCGCGACGAGCGGGTGGCGCAGATCCAGCGTGCCAAACACCTTTTGCGCGACCTCTTCGAGATCCCACTCATAAATTTCTTCAACCGTCATGATCGCCAGCAGTTCGTTCTCCGGGCTTCTCAAGGCAACTTCCTGCCCCAATTCAATGCCCTCTATCTCTTCCTCATCTACCGGCAAGGGAATCGGCAACGGGAATATATAACCGTTGGCCAAACGCATGTTATCCAGCACGCTCTGGTGATCGGCTTCAGACATGAAGCGATCCAGCGGCGAAAAAGCACCGACGGCCAACAGTTCAAGGTCACAAACCGCGCGCTCCGATAAACGAACCGAGGGCAAGGTACCGGCGTAAGCAAGCACCTCCGTCAGATTCTCTTCCGGTACCATCAAGTCCACTAACTTACCGCCATAAGGCTCGATTAATTTCGTATTTTCCTGAGTGGCTAATACCATTCTATTCTCCTTATATACCCTCAAACTGAAACGTCGCTGTCATTCAGCATCAATGAGGATACGACTTATGTCCATACGTCAATAAACGCCAGGATCTATCCCCAGCGGGAAAATCACTGGCGTC
>JBJYWZ010000432.1:0-21996 GCA_046259725.1 Promineifilaceae bacterium (SeqCode)
GCTGTTGTGCTGATATGGTTTTTTCCACGCTTCTGGCTGCCAGTGATTTATGCTGTCATCGTCGGAGTAATGATTACGGCCCTGGGCGTGTCGTTTTATTCTGGAGGATTTCAGTCCGGGGTGGAAGCCACCTTCTGGATGATCCTTGGTCCGATTTCTGCCGCACTTGTTGCTGGCGTGCGCGGCTCTATCATGGTGATAATTCTCTATATAGTGGTAGTTTTCACGGCCGTTTACCTGGAACCCTTTGCCCGATCTGTTGCGCCAGAGCTATCACTCAACATTCGCATGCAATTGGCCACCGGAAATATGCTCATGATGGGCCTGTTTGCTTTTGCGGCAGTTCTATATTTGATGAGGGAAGTAGAGCGCTATCGCCAGCGTGCTGATGATCTGCTGCTTAATATTCTGCCCGGTTCGATAGCCTCTCGGCTCAAGGAAAGCCCCGAGACAATCGCAGATGGTTACAGTGAAGTCTCCGTCCTATTTGCTGACATCGTTGACTTTACGACCTTGTCTTCCGGTGCCGATCCCGTGGAAATTGTCAACCTGCTTAACGACATCTTTTCTTCGTTCGACGATCTGGCCGCAAAACACGGATTGGAGAAGATCAAGACCATCGGCGATGCATACATGGTTGCAGCCGGTATCCCGGAGCCGCGCCCGGATCACGCCGAGGCGATCACCGAATTTGCGCTCGATATGCTGGACGTGGTTGAAAATTACGCGGGCTTCCATGGCGAACCCATTCGCCTGCGTGTGGGCATCAATACCGGGCCTATCGTCGCCGGAGTCATCGGTCGTCAGAAATTCATCTACGATCTCTGGGGCGACGCCGTCAATGTCGCCAGCCGTATGGAGTCCAATGGTCTCGCCAACCAGATCCAGGTCACCGAAGCCGTTAAAGAAAAACTCGATTATCGCTACCGGTTCCAGGAACGCGACCCCATCTACATCAAAGGAAAGGGCATGATGGTTACCTATCTGCTCCAGACATAAGCCGCGACGAGCCGTCTGGCTGTCCTGGATTGCCAGGTAGATGCTTCCACCTGAGCCCTTTAGGCTCGCCGCTGTCGACTACTGAAACGGGCAGGGCTACAATTCGGCTCATGAGCGCTCGCACCGCCCGTTACTCCCTGGCTCTGATGGTCCTTTGCCTGTTGATCGCCGCGGCCCTGCGCTTCCCAGACCTGCAGATCATCCCGCCCGGTGCCCATTATGACGAGGCTGCCAACGGCATTCTGGCTGGCGATATCGGGCTGCGCGGCGAACGGCCGATCTTCATAAGCAGCTACACAGGCAAAGAAGCGCTCTTTTTCTACCTCGCCGGCGGCCTGATGCGCCTGGCCGGTGAATCCCTCTTCTCCCTGCGCCTGACGGCCGCTTTCGCCGGCATCCTGACCGTCGCCGCTGCTTATTGGCTGGGCCGCGAGATGCTGGCCGACCGCCGCCAGGCCCTGCTGGCCGCTGCCCTGCTGGCCGCCAGTTTCTGGCACGTGCTCTTCAGCCGCCTCGGCTTCCGCGCCATCACCGAACCGCTCCTGCAGGCCCTGGCTGTCGCCGCCCTTTTTCGTGGCTTGCGGCGCAATGACAACCGCTGGCTCATTGCTGCCGGGGTGCTCCTGGGTCTGACCGCCTACACCTACCTGGCGGCACGCGTCTTCCCCATCCTGCTCTTCTTCGGCCTGCTGCCTCTCTTCATCGGCGGCGAAAAGTGGCGGCTGCGCCTGCGCCAGGTGGCTCTCTTTCTCGGCGCGGGCCTGCTCACGCTGCTGCCTCTCCTGGCCTATTTTTGGAGCCATCCCGACGCCTTTTGGGTGCGCATCGGCCAGGTCGCGCCGTCGGCCGATCAGGGCCAGGCCGTGCTGGCTGTCTGGCGCAGTTTGCTGGAATCGTGGGGCATGTTCTTCCTGCGCGGCGATCCCTTCCTGCGCTTTAATCTGCCGGGACGGCCGTTATTTGGCTGGATCGTTGGCGGTCTGTTGGTCGTGGGCTGGCTGGTCTGCCTCTGGCGCTGGCGGCGCTTCCCCTACGACTGGCAGCGCGCTGCTATCTCCATGTTGGTCTTTACCCCGCTGATTATGATCCTGCCCACGGCGCTGGCCACGAACGAATTGGTGCCCAGCAACCTGCGTGCAATCGGCCTCATTCCCTTCATCTTCTACCTGCCGTCTATCGGCTTTGTGATCCTTTTCGCCGACCTGGAGAAACGTTTTGGTTTCCCGCCTTTACAGGCGGCTGTCCTGGTCGCCTTCTTGCTCATCCTTTTGTCGGGGGGGCTGGCCACAGCCCAGGCCTATTTCGTCGATTGGGCGCGGCATCCCGACCTGCTCTACGAAACCGACGGCGACCTGTCGGCCGTTGCCGAGTTCCTCAACCAGCGGGATATCGAAGGGCAGATCGTCTACGTCGCCGCGCCTCACTACCGCCATCCCACGCTCGCTTTTCTCAGCGACAAATACGAGGCGCTCAAGTGGCTGCCGCAGAGCAGCGCCCTTGTTTTTCCCACACATGGGCCAGCTCTCTACATCTTCCCCCATAACAGCCCCCGGCCTGCCTGGGCGGTGGATCTCCTCGAAACGGCGACGCCGCTGCCGGTGCCTGAATCCCGCTTTCCTGAAGATGCTTTTACCGCCTACCTGCTGCAGAAGCCGCCCGAACTGGACATCGCCGATCCCATCAACGCTAATTTTGGCGGGACGGCGACCTTACTAGGCTATGATATTTCCGCTCCCACGGCCGCCGGTTCTGACATTGATCTGCTGCTGTACTGGCGGGTCGATGAGCCGCCGACGGCCGATTACCAGCCTTTTGTCCAGTTTGAAGATTCCCACGGCCACCGCTGGAGCCAGGTCGAGGCCTTTGCCTACCCTGCTGAGCAGTGGCAGCCCGGCGAGATCATCATCCAGCAGGTTCAGGTCCCCGTTCCGTCTGGCGCGCCGCCAGGGGATTACCTGCTGCGCGTCGGTCTCTTTGATCAGGCGACGGCCGCGCGCGCACCGCACCTGGACGAAGCGGGCAACTACGCGGGAGACGCCGTCCTAATACCTGGCGCTGCCGTCCTTGCCGGCCCCGTGCCCGATCCGCTGCCGGCGCCACCTTTCGCGCTCGACGATCAGGCTGCCCAGGACCTGCGGCTGCTGGGCTATGAACGCGGCCCGCTTCAGGTCTTCACCGGCGACTCCTTGGGCATCGCCCTATGGTGGCTGGCTACCGGTCCTTTGCAACCGTACACAATCACCCTTGAACTGCTTGATGCGGCCGGCGGCGTTTTTCCGCTTCTTGAGACGCAGCCAGTCTACGACAGTTACCCATTTGAGACGTGGCAGACGCCGCAGTTTATGATCGATCGCCAGGAACTGACCATACCTGCCGGCGTCGTTCCCGGAGAATATCGGCTGCAGATGGGGCTGGCTGGCGCGGACGGCGATGCGATCTACACGGCCGATCTGGGTCCCCTGCAGGTTGAAGAGACCGAGCGTATCTTCTCCTCGCCGCCGTTCGACCGGTTGGTCGACGCAGTCTTTGGCGACGAGATAATCTTGCTGGGTTACAATTTCAGCGAGGTATTAAATGGCACGGCCGAACTGACGCTGATCTGGCAGGCGTTACAGGCGCCAACGGCCGATTACACCGTATTCGTACACCTGCTTTATCCCGACGGCGCCTGCTGCGTCTGGCAGCAGGACAGCGCGCCAATGTCCGGAAGCTACGCCACGAGCCGCTGGCTGCCCGGCGAAGTGGTCATAGATGACTATGAGATCATCCTGCCTCCGGATCTGGTCCCGGGTGATTATCCGATCGAAGTCGGCCTTTACCTCGCCGAAACGGGCCGCCGCCTGGTCGTCGAGACCGCGGATGGCGTTACCTCGGACGCCATCCTTCTTCCGCCGCTGCACGTTCCTTAAAGTTTGCGAGGTGATCCTCTGGCGGTTTCCCGCCCCGTAGGTGCGCCACGGCGTATATGTTGTGCCGTGTCTGGCCCTTCCTACCGCGCCGCCGGGTACGACCCGACTACTTTTAAGAAAGAAGCCTTCTTCAAAATGCCCAATAATGCCTCCTGCACGGCCGGATCTTCTTCATGCCCTTCAAAATCGATATAAAAGAGATAATGCCACGGCCGGTTGCGCCGTGGGCGTGATTCAATCTTGGTCAGATTGATATCCCGCTCCGCCAGTTCCGCCAGCACCTGTGCTAGAGCGCCGGGAATATGGCGCGTGGTGAGGATCAGGGAAGTTTTGCTGGGGTCCTGCCGTTCGGGTACTTCATGCCCCAGCACAAAAAAGCGCGTGTAGTTAAAATCCAGGTCCTCCAGGTTTTTGACCAGAATTTCCAGGCCGTACGTTTCAGCCGCAAGCGCGCTGGCGATAGCCGCAGTTCGCGGTTGGGGATTTTCTGCCAGATCGCGCGCCGCGCCGGCCGTATCGTAATAGGTGACAGGCTCAATGCCCATGCGCCGCAGCGTCCGCTCGCACTGGTCCAGGGCCTGGTAGTGAGACATGGCGCGCTCGATATCGCCCAGCGGCGTGCCCGGAGGAGCCATCAAACAATGCTCAACGCGCACGACGACTTCCGCCTGCACATGCAGGTCGTGATCGACCAGCAGGTCATAGGCGGGAAAGACGGTGCCCGCCAGCGAATTTTCAACCGCCAGCATGCCATGCGTGGCACGGCCGTTTTGCACTGCCAGGAATATCTCCAAAAAACTGCGACAGGGCAGGGTCTCTACTTCTGCGCCGAAATGCTGCTTCACTGCCTGTTCTGAGTAAGCGCCCTGTTCCCCCTGAAAGGCGATAATCATGATGTTCTCCTGTTGGTAGAACCTCCGATTTTTTGTGATATATTCATCCCTTTATCCCGCGAGTAAACAAAAATGGATTTCTATGTGGCCAGATC
Source organism: Promineifilaceae bacterium (SeqCode) (assembly GCA_046259725.1). Taxonomy (GTDB): domain Bacteria; phylum Chloroflexota; class Anaerolineae; order Promineifilales; family Promineifilaceae; genus JAACFF01. Next base: position 4,897 of record JBJYWZ010000432.1, read on the forward strand.
ATGACATATGTCACTAGAATTATGAAGAATGCAGCTATTATACTGGTAAGATATTGGGTATTATAGCTGATAGCGGGAAGTGAGAGCAGGTTGCCGTCAACCCGGCTGCCATGGCGATAGACAGAAACGATAGTGTGATCATGATGGAGGATCAAATGAATCTCACATATGCGGATAAGCCTTGGACCAGACATTACGATGAAGGGGTAGCCGAGACAGTTCCCGTGCCGGATCATCCGCTGCACTGGTACCTGCATGACACGGCCGAAAAGAACCCGGGTAACGTGGCGATGATTTTCCAGGGTAAGGAAATCACCTATCGCCAGTTTGATGAAGCAAGCCATGCCGTAGCCTCCGCCCTGGCCGCCAGCGGGTTCAAGAAAGGGGACCGTGCCGTCATTTACATGCCCAACACGCCGCACTTCATGATTATCTACTTTGGCATCCTGCGTGCCGGCGGCGTGGTCATTGCCACCAATCCGCTGTATACCGAACGGGAGCTGGAGCACCAGTTGAAGGACTGCGGCGCAGAAACTGTGTTCGTCATGAGCCGCTACTATCCACTGCTGAAAAATGTGCAGCGCAGGGGCCAGACGCGGGTCAAGCGCGTCATTGTTACGCAGCTCAAGAACTACCTGCCCCGCGTCAAGAAGATTCTATATACACTGCTCAAAGAGCGCAGCAGCGGCGACCGGGTGACACTGGCTGCGGGCGACACCTGGTTCACAGATTTCCTGGAACTCGGCCGTCGTTCGCCCAGAGCGGACGTTGATGTCTCCAGAGAAGATCTGGCCCTCTTGCAGTACACCGGCGGAACGACTGGTTTGTCCAAAGGCGCCATTGCCTGGCACGAAAATCTGGCGGCCAATGCACGCCAGCTTCAGGAGTGGATCACCGGTTTGCGTTATGGGCAGGAAGTTTTTATTACGGCGATCCCGTTGTTCCACTCGTACGGCATGGTAACAGCCATGATTCTGCCTATCTCCATCGCCGCTAAAATGGTGATCATCCCCGATCCGCGTAACCTGAAAGACGTCATCGGCAGCATTCAAGATTACGGCGCATCCTTCTTCCCCGGCGTCCCTGCCATGTATGTGGCCATTAACAACAACGCCGACGTACAGGCCGGCAAATACAACCTCACCTCCATTCGCGCCTGCCTTTCCGGCTCCGCGCCCCTTCTTGTGGAAACCAAGAAGCGTTTTGAGGAACTGACCGGCGGCAAATTAGTTGAAGGGTACGGCCTGACAGAATCCCATGTTGTGTCCCATGCCAACCCGCTCGATGGTGAAAATCGCGTCGGCTCGATCGGTCTGCCCATTCCCAATATGGAATGCCGCATTGTTGATGCCGCCGAAGGGGAGACGGAACTGCCGGTTGGCGGCATTGGCGAACTGCTGCTCAAAGGCCCCAACATCATGAAGGGTTATTGGAACATGCCTGAGGAAACCGAACGGACCCTGCGTGACGGCTGGCTCTACACCGGCGACATCGCGCGAATGGACGAGGATGGGTACTTCTACATCGAAGACCGCAAAAAAGACCTGATCATCGCCGGCGGCTATAACATCTACCCGCGTGAAGTGGAGGAGGTCTTGATGACCCATCCCGCGGTGGTCGAGGTAGCCGTTGCCGGCGTGACCGACCCCAAACGGGGCGAAACGGTCAAGGCCTGGGTGGTCAAAGTTGAGGGTGATCCGACCACTGAGCAGGAATTAATCGACTGGAGCAAAACCCAGCTCGCCAAATACAAGTACCCGCGCAAGATTGAGTTCCGCAGCGAACTGCCCAAGACGACCGTTGGCAAGGTCCTCAAGCGCGAACTGGTAAGAGAAGAAGAGGAAAATCAGGCAGCAGGGTAATTAACAATAACCCATTGTCATTAGCATTGATTATTGGCTGTTAATCACTGCCTATTTAAAACCGGCTGTATAGCGCGCCACAACGGTCCTTCCTGCCGCGCTCCTCTGCGGTCCAGGTCACTGTTGGCGAGGATGATGCCCTTGCTGGTGCGGTTTGTCAGGCCGCGGATGATGCGGCTCAGGAGTTGGTTGCGCACCGCAAAGTCGTCCGCCATTGTCCAGGGCGCCATCGCCTCGCGCTGCGGCGTTAAGACAAACGCGTTGCTCAGAGGCTGGCGCGGAATATCCCACCAGCCCACGGCGCCCGTTTCCAGCCACACCTGCACCTGCACAGGTTTCCCCGCCAGTAGATAGCCGTAAATCGTCGAAATCGTGATCCCTTCCGGATCAGGCGGCTCGCCAAGATCAGGCGGATTTGCGCTGACCAGGCCCTGGTAGATGCCGTCGATAAACACCTCGCCGATGTCCTGATTCGAAGCCAGGCCCATGGGCTGCGCGGCCGTTCTCAATCGCGTCGCCGTCTGCACCAGCCAATCACAGACGGCCGCTCCGGCCAGGTCGGGCTGCGGTTGGAAGCGCGGTAAAGAGAGCAGATTCGCGAACAGATCGTGCAGGAAAACATCCAGCGGCTGCCTGGGATCCGTGTCCGCCAGCCACAGCCTTATTTCTTCAACCCTGGCCAGGAAAACTTCTCCTATCCGTTCTCGCTGCTTCTCGCTCACAGTGTCAACTGGCAGCAGTTCAGGTCCCTTCGGATCGTACAGAATATCGGCAATCAGCTGCGCGCGGGCGGGATCTAGCCCGTGGATGCTCAGAGCCAGCGCTTCGGACACATCATACGTTGAAGGCCTGATCCCCCACTGCGGGAAGGCCAGCGTGAGCCATGTCAGCCATGCCCTGACGCGCGGTTCTTCGCGCGGGCTGCTGCGCCGCCGCAGCAGCCGGTAAGGGATGTCCGCCTCCTGGAGGGCCTTCGCCAGCATATAGCGCAGTGAGCCGTCGAGATAAGGCACGATGATGGCGATGTCGCCTGGCGGAACTCCCTCGTCAATCTCTTTTTCCAGCAGCGGGATCAGGGCTTCGATCATCTCCCGCCGGTAGCGCCCGCCGGCCATTCCTAAGACGGCCGTTCCGCTGCCCGGCAGCGCCGTTCCCTGCAGCCTGCTGTCCACCTGGTTGGCCAGCAGCTCCAATTCCGGTTTTGTGTGGAAGCGCTCGTCGAACATGAAGACCAGATCGCAGCGTGTCTGGAAGCGGGTCGCCCCGGCGGGGTCCGCGGCCATAAAACGTTTGTAGCCGCCTCCTTCATCATAGACAATGGCCGCTGATTGGGTCAGGTCGATCAGGCTGTCCAGGAAATGCTGACCGGCCGGCGTCTGCTCTTCAACATTGTCAACCAGCAGGTGCCGGTAGCGTTCGCTGAAGTAGCGGTGAAAGGCGGCATTATTGACGATCTGCCTGTTAAAAACGTCAATCGTTAGCGACAGGTCAAGCAGGCTGTTCTGCAAGCAGAAGCGGCGAAATGATTGTGCGAGTCTGCCAGCGTTTTCCAGGTGCCGCAGCCGATCCTTCTCCCCACTCCAGGTCATAATCTGGCGCTCAATTGCCTCGTCCACGGTGAGGCCGTTCAGTGCCGCCCGGTTGAGCGTATCCAGAAGCTGGCTCACGATTTGCTGCGGGCGCAGGCGCAGATCGCTGAAGGCGCCGGCACCCAGGTCGGGGCTGACCATGCGCCACATCAACAACTGGGCCAGATCGTACGTCAACAAAGTCGGCGGCCGGTACGGCTGCGCAAATCCTGCGTCTCCCGCGACCAGGGGCCAGAAGAGCGTCGTCATTTCCAGCGCCAGGTGGTTGAAGGTTGTGATTGTCAGATCGGCGTAAGGGCCAAGCCCTGCTGCGTGCACGGCCGTTTCGAACTCCGTGCTGTGCTCCGGTTCTGCGACCAGCGTCATGATAGTATAGGCCGGCTCGCCAGATTCCAGCAGCCGGATCATGCGCTGCTGCAGGGCCAACGTCTTGCCGCTGCCCACGGGCCCGCGCCAAAAACTGCTGCCTGCCGCTGCGATGGCTTCTTGTTGTGTTGGTGTTAACGTAATCACGGCAATGCTATGGCTGCTGGCTCAGCCGCAGCCGCTGCGGGGCTGCGGCGCGGCACGCGTTCCATCAGGCCACGCGCCTCCAGGTCCAACACAACCTCCAAGGTTATGAGATAGATCCCGGTCGAGGACTGTTTGAATAAACCTCAAAGGTGTGAGTATTAAAACTGCCGGTACATCATATGTACCGCGCCCAGGTGAATCTCGTCGCCGTCGGCCAGTTCGACGCCGTATTCCGGCACCTGACGGCCGTTAACCCAGGAACCGCTGGTGCTGTTCTCATCGAACAGGCGGTAGTGATTCCCTTCCAACATCAACACGGCATGCTGGCGGGAGACGGTCAGATCGTCGCGAAAGGCGATATCACACATGGACGGAGAACGGCCGATGCGAATCATGGCCCCTGTCAGCGGCAAACTGCCGGGCATATCGGAAACGGCCTCAACGACTTCCAGGCGCGCATCAAACGAAGGCCCGCTTTGCTCAGCGCCGTCCGTCATGGTGCCCATGGCCGCAGGATCGCCGGCCATTGAATAAGTAACGTTCTGGGCTTTGCGGCGTGAGCGTCTGTTCCCGGTCAGGCGTCCAAAGAAATTACTGCGCCACAACCATATGACGATGCCCAGAACCACCGCCAGTACGACCAGCGCCAGGAAAACATTGAGCACGACATTGCCCAGCTCCCGTTGTGGCTGTAATTCTTGCGGTATGGCCTGTCGCTCTCCCTCAACGACGTTGATGACTGTCGGCAAATTGGAGGCGCGCAGCCCCTGTTCATCGACAACCTGCAGCTCCAGTTCGTTGGGGCCAAATTGCAGATTGCTCACTTCCACGGTGAAATCATCAAGCTGATCCACCGGGATATCGACCACATCCAGCCCGTTTACCCGCAGGCGCGCCTCGCTGATTTCCCGCTCGACGCCATCCAACCAGCTCACTGTCGCCCCGAGACGCAGTAAGATGGGCTCATCCAGCGACTGTAAGGTGATCGTATCGCTTCCTTCCGGCAGGTCGATTGTAACCTGCGGCTGGTTCTCGGGAATCTCCACCACCACCGTGTCGGAAACTTCGGGATCATCAGCCAGGCTCAGCGTGACATCATAAACGCCGCCGCCCAGACTATCCATCTGGAACACGACGCGCGCATGGTCGCGAAATGAGGCAATATGCTCCCAGAGCGCAGTGACGCTGCCGGCGTCATCCAGCAGAGCCGCAAAGCCCTGTGTGCCATCGGCCGTTTCCTGCAGGTAAGCCTGTCCCTGTTCCTGCTGCACCTGGGTTAAACCAATGCCCGGAACCCATACTGAGTTGATGGGGATTTTCTTTTCCAGGGCGCTGTTGATGATGTCCCCTTGTTCGTATTCGGTGCTTACGACATCCGTGCCGTCAGACATGACGACCACGGACGTCACCATCTCAGGCCTGGGTTTGAGCGCCTCCACTTCCTCGAGCAGGGCCCCCAGGCTGTCTCTCAATGCCGTGGAACCCTCTTCTGGCGTTAACCCATCCACAAAGAAATTTTGCACTTCATTGTAGAAAGTCGCCGGTTCCATAAGCTGTCTCGGCGAGGTTTCGCCAACCTGGTAGATGGCAATGCTGTCCACGTTCTCCTGCATGCCGCCGCCCGGACCTGCAAACTGCAGGATGGCGTCCTGAATCGCAGGGATTTGATCCTCGACGCTGTTCGGTAGGTCGACAAGGAAAACCGTGAAGGTTCCTGCCGCGTGCGTACCGCTGACGGTGGTCGGGATCACCGTGTCGCCGCTTTTCAGAACCACCGGCGTGTTATTAAAGTCGATGGCGTTGCCTTCCAGGTCACGGCCGTAAACATGAAGCACGGAATTGGGCGGAGTCGTAATATCGTTGCCGGTGATATAGATGTGCTCAACCGGCTCCAACACAACGACCTCTTCCTGTTCCGGTTCTTCCGGCTCTTCCGGTTCCTGGCCCAGCACGGGCAATACCAGCCCGGCCAGCCACAGAATGACCAATCCGAAAACAAAAATCTTCAATGATGTAAGAGTTTTCCCCCGCATATCATTTCCCTCGGGCTAGATCTACCATGCTATAATAGCAAACCACGCCAGGAATGTAAACATAATGTTGAGAATCATGCTTTGCGATATACTATCCGGGCGACCATTATGAACATGCATTCTAAAGTTAACTGGCGTCTGACAGTCCTTAAGCCGGCTTGCATCACCGTGATGGCCATCACGGTGATGCTGCTCGTTGGCATGATCGCCGCCGCCCCGCCGGTAAGCGCGCAGGAGGACCAACCTGAGGCAGGACTGGATATTCAGATTCTTGATATAGATACCTCCGGGTTTCCTGAGGTACGTGTCGCGATCACCACAGCCGATGAACGGGGCGCTCCTATCAGCGATGTTTCACAGCTGACGCTGTGGGAAAATGGCCAGCCGGTGACCGCCCCCTCGATTGAGCGTATTTCCACCGGGGTGGATGCTACCTTCGTAATCGACGCCAATCCCGACATCATTGGCGTGGATGATGACTCCGGTTTGACACGGAAACAAAAAGCGGAGGAAAGCATCCGCCGCTATGCCGACCAGTATATGAGCCGCGACGGGCTGGACCGTATTTCCATCATTGTGCCCTCCGATGATGGGCAGAGCGGCCGTTTCTTGCTGCAAGATGCCTCGCGCCCGGAGGACGTGATCGCCGCCGTAGACGGCTATGCTCCCCTATCTCTGCGCGAGACGCCCTTGAATGAGATGCTGACCCTGGCCCTGAACCAGGTGCAGGAGCGCGGCGAAGAAGGCCATTTTCACCCAGTGCTGCTCTTCACCGACGCCCGGCGGATTTCCGCACAGCTCTCATACCCCCTTCTAACCGCCCAGGCCAATGAGAGCGGCACGCCCATATACGTGGCCATACTGGGCGCGGTCGCCGACGATACCGAGATCGAAAACGCGCGCGGTTTGTTTGCGCCGACGCGCGCCGACTATGTGCACATGCCCACGGGCGTGGAAGCAGACACGATCTATGAGATCTGGCAGCAGCAAAGCGACCGCGTGCAGCTCGCCTACCGCTCCCAGCAGGGACACAGCGGCCGTACGCAAATCGAGGTCAACTTCGGCGACGTGCAGGCTGTCGACAGCTTCGAGCTGGCCCTGCAGCCGCCCGAGGTGCGCGTGTGGGAAGAAAACGTCGACATTCATCGTGTCGGTGCGGCCCCTGATTCAGCCCCGGTCGACATGCAGCCGGCCGTCCAGCCGCTTACCGCCTCCATCTCCTGGCCGGATGGCTATCCTCGCAATGTGAGCGAGGTGACGCTTTATGTCAATGACCAGCTACAAACCGTGATGGACTCGCTGCCCGAAGACGCGAGCGACACAATCACGGTCGATTGGGACATCAGCAGCCTTGTCGAAGGAGAATTTGATCTGGTTGTGGCTGTGACGGATGAATTGGGCTTGCAGGGCGCCAGCGCCCCGCTGCCCGCGCGGGTAACATCAGAACGGCCGCAGCCGCCCACGGCCGTTCCCACCGATCCGCCGCCCGAGGAGGGCGTGCAGGACCTGATTGCCCTGCTGCCGCTTGAAAGCATCCCCTTACCCTTACAGCAATTTTCCTGGATCAGCGGGGACCTGGCCGCCGGCATCAGCGTCGTCGTTTTAGTCCTGCTTGTGGCTATCTTTTGGCGCAATCGTGACAAACAAACGACGGAGGAGCGTTTGCAGGAACTGCTGAGTCGTGCCTCATCCGCGCCCGGGCCGTCGCCTGTTTCTGAAACCGGCGATCCCCTTATGGGCAGGCTCGAACCGTTCGCCGGCACGCCGACCGGCGCCATATCCTTCTTTGGTGAAAATCTGACGATAGGCTCGGACGAAGGAACGGCCGACATAGCCGTGCCGCACCCGAGCGTAGCTGGCCTGCACGCGCGCATTCGCCACCAGGAAGATGAATATTGGCTGTTCGATGAGGGCAGCGCCGAAGGCACCTATCTCAACTATAAGCGGCTCGGCCTCGCGCCGCGCGTGCTGCAAGATGGCGACGTGGTCCAGTTTGGCACCGTCAACTACCGCTTCCGACTGCGCCCGGAGGGGTATCAGGGCGTCGATGTCATAGACGAGGCGGTGATGGACGAAGTCGTCATTCTGGATATGGATGGCTTGATGGTCGATACGGAGCCGCTTTCGCGGCGCGCCTGGGACCTGGTTTTAGCCGATCTGGGCTTCGGCCCGTTGGATGACGCCTACTACAGCACGCTCATCGGCCACCGCCTCTGGGAAACGGCCGAGATGCTCGTGGCCCGCTACCGGCTGCCCATCGAATCAAACGAGCTCGCCTGGCGCAAAGAACTGATCTTCGCCGAGATCCGCAGCGGGGACATTCCCGTCATGCCTGGCCTCTATGAACTCCTGGACGCGCTGAAGCAGCGCGGCATCTATTGGGGCGTCGCCACCTCCACGCCGCGCCACGTGGCCGAGGAAATCCTCACCAGGATCGATGTTTTGGATGACTGCCGGGCGCTCGCCGCCGGAGACGAAGTGGCCGATGGCAAGCCGCAGCCCGATGTGTATCTATTGGCCGCCGAACGGCTCAACAAAGAGCCTCGCCAGTGCCTGGTCTTTGAGGACTCGCCCACCGGCTGCCGCGCGGCCAGGGCTGCCGGCATGCTTGTTGTTGCCGTGCCCAACAATAAGGACATGCTTGGTAGATTCGAATGTGCCGATCACATAATGACCTCTCTGTTGGATGTTCCCGATCACATCGATGCGTTGCTGGAAGAACTTAAGGGGCGCTAATCAACCATTGCTATGAAAGAGGGCTTGTGGTATACTTTTTATACAAGTTCCGAAAAACACAGTAGCTGCGCCGGAAAGTGGGAATCCCCCACTTTTTTTGTTGTTAGGTGGCGAAATTGGAACGCAAAATTAGCTTAATAGGGCCCGTTGTGACGGCCAGTTTTGAAGGATTAATTGGCCTGATCGTTGGAACAAATTTATTAATGAAATACGGCAATATGTAAGGTGAAAAGGTTTACATGAAAAGCGAATTTCTCTTAGCCTTTAACGAAATCTGTGAATCGCGTGGTCTGCCCAAGGAAGATGTTCTTGAGGCGCTGAAGACGGCGCTTGTTTCTGCATACCGGCGTGATGCAAACGTCAGTAATACGCAGGATGTGGTTGCCGAGATCGATCCACGGACGGGCGAGCCGACGATTTTTGCTGAAAAAGAGGTTGTGGACAGCATCTTCGACAACCGGACTGAAGTATTGATTGAAGTGGCCCGCAAGAGCGGCTATCCCGACGCCCAGGAAGGCGATCTGGTGATGGTTGACAGCACGACCGAAAATTTCGGCCGTATCGCTGCCCAGACCGCCAAGCAGGTCCTGCTGCAGCGCGTCCGCGAGGCTGAGCGCGAGCACCTGTTTGAGGATTTTTCCGGCCGCGAGGGTGAGCTGGTCAACGGCACGGTGCAGAGCATCAGCGGCCAGCACATCACGATCGGTCTGGGCCGCACGGAAGCGATTTTGCCCAAGAGCCAGCAGGTTTCCCGCGAACGGTACCGCGCGCACGATAAGATTCGTGTCTATGTGCTCGAAGTACGCCGCACCAGCCGCGGCCCTCAAATAGTCGTCAGCCGCAATCATCGAAATCTGCTGCGCCGTTTGCTGGAACTTGAAGTTCCCGAAATATACAACGGGCAGGTTGAGGTCAAGAGCATCGCGCGTGAAGCGGGCCAGCGCTCCAAGGTGGCCGTCTTTGCCTTACAGCCCGGCGTCGACCCCGTTGGGGCCTGTGTCGGTATGCGCGGTGTGCGCATCCAGAGCATCGTGCGCGAACTCAATGATGAGAAAATTGACGTCATCGAATGGGACCCGGACCAGCAGTCCTTTATATCCAAGGCGCTGAGCCCGGCGCGCGTCTCCCATGTCTTCCTGGAAGAGCACCCGGATGAAGGTCGCACGGCCGTCGTCATTGTGCCCGACGACCAGTTGTCCCTGGCAATCGGCCGTGAAGGCCAGAATGCGCGCCTGGCGGCCAAGCTGACCGGCTGGCGCATTGACATCAAGAGCCTGACCGAAGCCGCTATGGATGCCCTGACCAATCTCGACAGTCCGGCCGTTGATCCCGCCATCCGTGCCGACGAAAAACGGCAGGAGCAGGTGGCCAACATCCTTGAAAAGAAGGAGATGGGCCGCCCGATCACGTCGGAAGATTATCTCGTCCTGGATCGCCTGGTGCGCGATGTCGAAGGGCGCATCATCGCCCAGCGTGCCGAAGCGTACGCCGAAGTGCGCCGCCAGCGCGCCGCGATTCGCAAGCAGATTCCCGAAGCCGCCTGGTCCCTGGACCTGGAAGAACTCGATCTGCCTGGCCGTATTCATAACCTGCTGCTGGACAACGAGATTGAGACCGTTGGCGCTGTGCTGATGACGCTGGAAATCGGCGAGGAAAAATTCCTCGGGTTCCGCGGATTTGACGATGAGATGCTGCAGACATTGAAAGAGTATGTCGCCGCCTACGAGATGCCCGAACCGGCCGAGGTTGAAGTTGAGGAAGCTGTCGCCGAAGCGGAAGCCGTGGTTGAAGAAGCCGCCGAAGAGGCGCTGGAAGCGGAAGTCGCTGAGGAAACTGAGGAACCGCTCGAGCCGGCACTCTCCGCCGAGATGGAAGCGGAGGCGGAGCTTGAAGAGCTGCCGCCTGTTGACGAGGATCTCGACGAGGTTGAGGAAGCCGTTGAAGAAGAGGAAGAAGCCCTCACGGATATCGACGATCTTTCCAAGTCAATCTTCGAGCAAAGTCTTGAACAACCGGTTAAGACCAAGAAAGGCAAAGTCGTTGTCGTGTCTCCCGTCGAGGAAGAAGAAGACGACGACGACAAGGGTTCTCGCCGTGGCCGCAGCTATGTCTATGACGAGAAAGTTGGTGAAGTGGTCGTCCGCCGCAAACGCAAAGGCAGCCGCCGAAGGGACGATTGGGTAGATTTTGACGAAGAAGATCTGGGGTAGGTCCTGTGGCAAAGAAGCCGCCGCGTAAGCAAAAACATATCCCGCAGCGGATGTGTGTGGCCTGTCGAGAGAGATACGATAAACGGCGGCTGACGCGTATCGTCAATTCGCCGCAAGAAGGCGTGATTGTGGATTTGTCGGGCAAGAAAAACGGCCGCGGCGCTTACCTGTGTGATCAGATGAAATGTTGGGACATGGCTCTGAACAATGCAGCACTATTAAATCAGGCGTTGAAAACAGAAGTGACGCCGCAAGAACGAGAGAAACTTAGTGAATACAAACCTGCTGCAAAACAGGTGATGGAGTGAAAGTATGACGGAGACCCGAACGCTCATTGAAGTGCCGGACTACATAACGGTACGAGAATTGGCTACCGAGATGGGGGTCAGCCCCATCGATGTCATTAAAGAGTTGATGAGCAATGGCATCATGGCCAACATCAACCAGCAAATAGACTTTGATACAGCTTCCATTGTCGCTGAGGAAATGGGCTTTGAGGTCGTCGCGCCTGCGGTCGAAGAAGAGGAAGAAGAGGTCGAAGAGAGCCTTGCCTGGCGCAAAGTCTTGGCAGATGAAGAGGAGCAGGATCTTGAACCCCGGCCCCCTGTCGTGACGATGCTGGGCCATGTGGATCACGGCAAGACTTCCCTGCTCGACGTCATCCGCGAGACGGAAGTGCAGGCGGGCGAAGCCGGCGGCATCACCCAGCATATCGGCGCTTACCAGGTCAACAAGGACGGCCAAAAAATTACCTTCCTTGATACGCCGGGTCACGAAGCTTTCACGGCCATGCGCGCCCGCGGCGCCCAGGCGACCGATATTGCCATTCTGGTTGTGGCCGCGGATGACGGCGTGATGCCCCAGACGCGCGAGGCCATTGACCACGCGCGCGCGGCGCGAGTGCCGATTATTGTGGCTCTGAACAAGATCGATCTCGAAACCGCCCGGCCTGATCGCGTCAAACAGCAGCTGGCGGAAGCCGGCCTGGTTCCTGATGAATGGGATGGCGACACGTTGATCATTCCCGTTTCGGCTAAAGAAGTTCTGGGCATCGAAGATCTATTGGAAGCGATCCTGTTGATCGCTGAAGAAGCCCGTCCGCGCGCTAACCCCTCCGCTTCGGCCACCGGCACCGTGCTGGAGGCCAGAATTGAGAAGGGCCGCGGAATCATGACTACCGTGCTGGTCCAGAACGGCACCTTGAAGATGGGTGATACGCTGCTCGTCGGCGAAAATTACGGCCGTATCAAGGCCATGTTCGATTTCAACGGCAAGCGCATCAAGGAAGCCGCCCCGTCCACGCCGGTCTCCGTAGCCGGTCTCAGCGGCATCCCCGCAGCGGGTGAACAGTTCCGCGTTGTTGAGAGCGAGAAAGCGGCGCGCAAGATCATTTCCGATATGGAAAGCGACCGGCAGCAGATCCAGGAGATACGTTCCGCACCGGTAAGCCTGGAAGAGTTCTTCAGCCGCATCCAGGAAGGTGAAACCAAGACGCTCTACCTGGTCGTCAAAGCGGATGTCCAGGGCTCTTTGGAGCCTATTGTCAACGGGCTGGAGCGCCTGGCGAACGATGAAGTGGACATCGAAATATTGCGCGCTTCGACCGGCAACGTCTCCGAAAGCGACGTCATGCTGGCCTCCGCGTCGGATGCTATCATTCTTGGCTTCAACGTAGACGTCGGTCCCATTGCCAGGGCCGCGGCCACCAGCGAACAGGTGGATATCCGCAACTATAGCATCATCTACAAACTCTTTGAAGACGTGGAAAAAGCGCTCAAAGGTATGCTCGCTCCTGTCTACCGCGACCGGGTTATCGGCCGTGCGGAGGTCAGGCAGGTATTCCGCATTCGCAGTGTTGGAACCATCGCCGGCTGTTATATGCGCACAGGCGAAGCCCGTCGCAATGCCAGCGCCCATGTCGTCCGCAATACCTCTCTGCTGTACACCGGCCCGGTGAGCAGTTTGAAGCATCTGCAGGAAAACGTGCGTGAGGTGAAGACCGGATTTGAATTCGGCGTTAGCATCGAGGGTTGGAATGACTTCGAGCCGGGCGATATTATTGAGTTCTTCGTTTCCGAACGGGTTGAGGTCTGAGCCAATGAGTAAAATTCGCCAGCAAAGAACGGCCGAGCAGATTCTCATGATCCTGAGTGATCTGCTCACGCGCGAAGTGAGCGATCCGCGCCTGCAGGACCTGACAGTCACCCGCGTGGAAATCGACCGCGAGCTGCAGTATGCCGATGTTTATCTAAACGCGCTGGGTGATGAAACACGGGAAGAGGAGGTCATGCAGGCCCTGGACAAAGCCGGCGGCTTCCTGCGCCACGAATTGGCGCAGCGCATGACCATCCGTTCCGTCCCAGAACTTCGTTTTCATTGGGACCCTACGCTGGCCCATGCCGATGAGGTCGACGAGATCCTGCGCGACCTGAACATCCCACCCGCAGAAGCTGAGAGCTAACAATCATCAATTTGGATCCGCTTATCCCGCACACCCTGGAAAAAGCTGATCACGTGCTCGTGATCACGCATGTCGATCCTGATGGCGATGCCGTTGGTTCCCTGACGGCCGTCGGCCAGGCCTTGAAGCAAATGGGCCTGCGTGTCACCCTTGCCTGTGATGACCGCGTTCCCGAGCGCTTCACCTACCTGCCCATGTCCGGCGATGTGCGGCAGAAGCCGGGCGATCAGGTAGCCTACGATATTCTGATCGCCGTCGACTGCGCCGATCAACAGCGCATGGGCTACGCCTTTTCCGACCTGCCCCATCCCCGGCCTTTCATCATCAATATCGACCATCACATCACCAACACGCGCTTTGGCGACATCGACGTGATTGAACCGGGCGCGACTTCCACGGCCGAAATCCTCTACGGCCTGTTTAAGGAGATGGGCGTCACGTTCAGCGAAGGCATCGCCACGAGCCTGCTCACGGGCCTGGTCACCGATACCCTCGGGTTCCGCACGGTCGGCGTCACGGCCGTCACGCTGCGCGCCGCCGCCGACCTGATCGACGCCGGCGCCAATCTCGGTTTCGTTTCCATGCAGGCGCTCAATTTGCGCGCCTACTCCACGATGCAGATATGGCGCACGGGCATGAACAAGATGCAGTTCGAGGACGGTCTGGTCTGGACAACTATCACCAACCAGGAACGCCGGGAAGCCGGATTCCGCAGCGGCAGCAGCGTCGGCCTGACCAACCTGCTCGCCGATATCGAAGAGGCGTCCATGGCCGCGGTGCTCATGGAGGTTGAGGATGGCTCTATCAAAGTCAGCCTGCGCTGCCGTCCCCCCTACGACGTGTCCGTTGTGGCCACGGAACTGGGCGGAGGCGGCCACGCTCTGGCGTCCGGCTGTACGCTCGCCGGCCCGCTTGACGAGGCGGAAGCGCTTCTCGTCAATGCCTGCAAGGAAGCCATCGCCAACCAGAATGCGGTGGCCGCTGACGCTGCCGTGGCCGCGGCTCTCAGCCCAAAAGGGATGCCCGCCGGCTGACGCGCTTCCCTGAAAGTGGGGGCCGCCGGCCCGGTCAGAAAGTGATACCTGTTCTGGCCGTGAAACAACCGGGATGCACGCCGCGGTCGGGTCCATTTTGAAAGACGTTATCGTCTTCTTTTCGCGAGGGAAAGCACGTTTTGACTACTTTTAGAGCCGCTGCTGCGGCCGAAGGGCTCCTGCTGATCGATAAGCCGGCAGGCCCGACTTCCCACGATGTTGTGCAACAAGTCCGCCGCGTGAGCGGCGTGCGCCGTGTCGGCCATGCGGGCACGCTTGATCCGCTGGCCACCGGTCTGCTGCTGGTATGCGTTGGCCGCGCCACGCGCCTGCTTGAATATTTGCTTGACCGCCCTAAACGGTACGAAGCGGCCGTTCGCCTGGGCCAGAGCACCGATACATTTGATACTGAAGGAAGCATCATTGCGGAAAAGCCGGTGTCTGTCACGCTGCCGGAGATCGAAGAAGCGCTCGAGCACTTCCGCGGCCCCATTGTGCAGTACGCCCCCATCTACTCGGCCGTCAAACAGGACGGCGTGCCTCTTTACAAGCTGGCGCGCCGGGGCCAGGCCGTCGAACGGCCGTCACGCGAGGTGACCATCCATAATTTGGAACTGCTCTCCTGGCAGGAACCGCTGCTCACCCTGGATGTCGCCTGTTCTTCCGGCACCTACATTCGCTCGCTGGCCGACGACCTGGGCACCGCCCTGGGCTGCGGCGGCCATATCAGCGCCCTGCGCCGAACGGAAGTGGGCCGTTTTTCCGTCGAGCGCGCCGTCCCCCTGGCCGATCTCAGCGGCGACAATTGGCGCGATCATCTCCTGGGTCCGGATACGGCCGTGCGCCACCTGCCCAAAGTGGAATTTTCCACGGAGATGGCCGAGCGCCTGCTGCTTGGCCAGCGCGTCCCCGCCGCCGGCCTCTATGACGACGACACGCCGGCCCGCGCCTACCAGCAGGAAGGCCGTTTCCTGGGCATCGTCACCGCCGCCGGGCAAAGCTGGAAGCCCAAGAAAATATTGGTCCAGAGTTGAGAGGACACAGAGATCACGAAGAAAGCACAGAGATCACAGAGAAATATAAAAACGCTGTGCCCTCCGTGTCTCCTCTATGCGCTCTGTGTCCTATTAACTAAAGACTGCTACAATTACCCGCGCAACAGCAGCTTTTAATAATCCCTATGACCCAACAAATACACCGTGTTAACACGCTGGCGGAACTGAGCGATCGCCGCCCTACCTATCTGGCATTAGGATCCTTTGACGGGGTGCACCGGGGCCACCAGGCCGTGCTGCGGCAGATGGTGGCCGAAGCGCAGGGGGATGGCGTCCGTTCGGCCGTCTTAACCTTCTTTCCCCATCCCAAGCGCGTCCTCTCAGGCGATCACAGCCGCTTCTACATCAACACCATCGACGATCGCGTCGAACTCTTATTGGCTTCCGGCGCCGATATGGTGATTGTCCATGTTTTCGATAACAACGTGCGCATGACGCGCGCCGCCGATTTCGTCGACCAGCTCGTAACCAATCTGGACATGCGCCAGATCTGGGGCGGCAATTTCGCCTTCGGTTACCGGCGCGAGGGCAACATTGACTTTCTACGCCATGAGGGGGCGGCCCGCGGCTTCGAAGTGCGCACGGTAGAGGCCATGGCTACCTTCGAAGGCGCGCTGATCAGCAGCAGCCGCGTGCGCCGCGGTCTCGATGCCGGGGATTTCCAGGACGTCAACGGCTGCCTGGGCCGCCGCCACGCCCTAAGCGGCGAGGTCCTCCGCGCCGACCAGCGCGGGCGCACCATCGGTTTCCCGACCGCCAACCTCGCTGTCTGGGAGGAGCTCCTGCTGCCCACTGACGGCGTCTATGCCGCCTACGGCTTGCTGCACGGCCGTCGCTATGCCGCCGCGGTCAATATCGGCGTACGGCCGACCGTCAACGGCCGTGATCGCACCGTGGAGGCCTTTCTGCTCGACTATGATGGGGAGGAATTCTACGGCCAGACGCTTCGCCTGGAATTTGAGGCGCGCATCCGTCCCGAGCAGCGCTTCTCCGGCCTGGACGCCCTGCGCGCGCAGATCGCGCGCGATGTCGAACAGGTGCGGCAGACGCTGCCCCTATAAAACGCGACGGCCATGGGGTTCCGGGGGAAAATTGGTCGCCCATGGCCATCGTCCCTTTTGGGGAAAAAGGTGGCCCTTTTACCAAAAGGAGTCCCTTCTTAACAAAGGGAAGGAAGAAGGAAAGGAATTACCACCAGTATAGGCCGCTTCTCTTACATTTCACATTACGTAAACCATCCTATTTGAGTACGCAACACATCCGTCACCTCTCCTGCCGAGGCCCCTGGCTTTCTTGCCTGTTCCTCTCCCCCAACGCTTTTAACAATGACCAAAAAAATCAGGTGTATTGTGACTCCCAGCAGCCTCTCGTGTGACATTCGTCACTACTCAACAACAGCAGCGATATGGTAAGCTGTTGGCTGGGTTTTTATATGTTTGAATCACATCATCGCGACATTCTGAACGCTTTGTGATCTGAGTCCGCGATATTGCTGGGAGGGCGGCCCGATATGCTGGCCAAAGTATTAAGCTGCGCCATCGTCGGCCTCGATGCCGAGATCGTTGAAGTGGAGGTCGACGTCACGCGCGGCCAGGTTAGTTTTATGC
>JBJYWZ010000433.1:0-23002 GCA_046259725.1 Promineifilaceae bacterium (SeqCode)
CCCGGGCGGCCACGCGCCTTCATAAGGCTGGATGATGTCTACCTGGCTGTTTTCGAAATCGGCATCATCCAGGGCATATAGTTGTAGATCATGCCACTCCCCGTCTCCGTCGAGGAAACGCACGACTGTGCTCAAACGGCCGCTTGCCACCGCTATCTGCGGCATCTGCTGGATGGACTCGATAGTCGCAGCATCAATAGGCGTCGTGTGCAGTTTCGCGCTGGCAGGCACGACACTCATATAGTGCCGCGGCAGTTCGTGGACAATTGTGTCTCGCGTACCCAGGATCATGCCGAAGGTCAGGATGCCCACGGCGATCGAGAGAATCACCAGTATGGAGCGAAGCTTGTGCAGCCAGAGATCACGCCACGCTTTGCGCCAGCGTATGCCGGAGAAGGTGGGCAGCGATCGCCCGTGCTGTGCCGGTTCTGGACCCAGCCTGCCCGCCGGGTCAGGCTGCATCGTCTTCAAGGAAGAGCCCATGGAGATAGATATCCATCATATCGTCGATACTGAGCGGACCCTGCTGCATCGCGCTTGTGCCCGCGAGAAGCTCATTCATCAAATAATAGGCGACGACCGTGCCGATAAAGGAGCGAAAAAATGTGATTGGCGTTTGCGCCCGCAGCGCATGCGGTTGATTCGCGGCCACGCGCTGCTGGAAGCGCAGTACATAGGGCAGCATCATGTTAACCAGTTCCGGCATGTGACGGCCGTCCAGTTCGATCATTTCTATGAACATCAGGTTGAACAGACCGCTCTGCCTCTCCATCTCGCTTACAAAGAGCCGCGCCGCGCTGCGTAACAGCCCCTCTGTTGAATCACCCTCCAGGTCCTCGAGCCGTGGTATGACCGCCACGAAAGGATGGTAGGCAATGATCACCGCCTTGAATATCGCTTCCTTACTGTCGAAATGGTTGTAGATCCCGCCCAGGGCCAGGTCGGCCTTCTGCGCGATCTGGCGCATCGACGTTCCGTGATACCCCTGCTCGACAAACAGGGTGAAGGCTGCCTCAATAATGGCCGTGCGGGTCAGCTCCCCTTTGTTCAGGCTTTCCTTTTCCATTATTCTTTATGAACGAACGTTCGTTTTATATTGTACTTACCTCTCCCTCATTGTCAATGGCCTGTCTGCTCTAAAATGGAATCGACCCGGCCCAAAGCTGTGGCGCTTTTGCGCTTTGGTCCGCAAAGTTTCGGGCGATTGGTCCAATCCGCCGACTCAAGTACAATCAGTTTGTTCACTGTCTCAGTATGGTCCTGACCAGCTGACTAATATTTATGCTGTCACATCCTTCAACCAAACGCATCGCCATCATCGATCTCGGTTCGAACACAGCGCGCCTGATCGTTATCAGCACGGTGCCGGGTTACGCCTACAATCTTGATGATGAGATCCGTGAAGTAGTGCGTCTGCGTGAAGGTATGAGCGAAGAAAGCGGCCTGAGCGCCGAGGCTACGGCGCGCGCTCTCTTCACACTGCGCCTCTTCAAACGCTTCTGCGACAGCACCAGGGTCGACGAAATTGTCGCCACAGCGACCAGCGCCGTGCGTGACGCCTACAATGGCGCCCTTTTTGTCGAGCATGTCGAAAAGCAGATCGGGCTCTCATTGCAGGTCCTTGACGGCGAACAGGAAGCCTACTACGGTACGCTGGGGGCCCTCAACGAGGTGCCGATTCCGGCCGGTTATGTAGTCGATATCGGCGGCGGTAGCGCCCAGCTATCAGAGGTGATTGACAGCCGTTTTCAGCGCGGCGCCTCCGTGCCCCTCGGTTCCCTGGCGCTAACCGAACAGTTTATCAGCAGCGATCCGCCAAAAAAAACTGATCGTACGGCCGTGCAGAAGGAAATCGATCGCCGGCTGGACACGATACCCTGGTTGGACGAAGCCTCAGGCCACGAAGACAGAATCCTGGTCGGCCTTGGCGGCACCATCCGCAATCTGGCCCGCATGCAGGCAGTGCAGGAAGACTTTCCGCTGGGAACACTGCATGGCTATGTCCTCCACCGTTCTACGCTCAAGGAGATCATCGGCCAGTTGAGCACCCTGCCGCTTGCAGATCGTAAAAAAATTCCCGGGCTCAACTCGGACCGTGCGGATATTATCTTGCCGGGCGCGATGGGCATCGCCACCATCATGGACCGCCTTGGCAAAGACCGGCTTACCGTCTCGATTAACGGCCTGCGCGAAGGATTGTTCTTCGAACGTTTTTGGGAGCATCTCTCTTATCCCGTGGCCGGGAACGTGCGCCGCTTCAGTGTGCTTAACACGGCACGTGTTTACAACTACGAAAAAGACCACGCCAACCATGTGCGCTATCTGGCCAGCCGCATTTTTGAGCAGCTTCTGCCGCTGCATGGCTACAATCTTGATGCCCTGCGCATGCTCGATGCTGCCGCCCTGCTGCACGATCTCGGATCGATCATTGAGTACCAATCTCACCATAAGCATTCGCAGATGCTGATCGCCAATCGCGGGTTGGCCGGCTTTGAGCCGCGCGAAACGGCGTTGATTGCTCTGCTCACGCGCTACCATCGCAAGGGAAAGCCCGATTTAGAACCATACAGCACATTGATGCGCGAGGGAGACGATATGATGCTCACGCGCCTGTCAGCGATGCTGCGCATGGCCGAATTTTTGGAACGCGGGCGCAACGGCAATGTCGACGACGTGTCCGCCTCCTGGGATGATAGGACTCTGCGCCTGACAGTGATTGCCGATGAGTATCCGGCCGTCGAACTCTGGGAATCGGAGAAGAACGCCGCTTCCTTGATGGAAAAGGCTTTTGACCGTGAGCTGATTTTGGAAAGCACGGCCGCTCCCGCTCCCTGGGTCAACGCCACGCTTTAGGTAGGGGCGGAGACCACCCAATGTTAGGTCCCTCTACCCGACCCAATGCCCCCAAATGACCATCTGAATACTACTTTCTGGGTATGACACGAATACCACCCGGCTGCTATCCTGTAAGCATGGGCTCACCGGTGACCTAACAAATCAAGTAACCGGCAGGTGTAAATTGACGGCTTGAACCCGTTTGTAGTGAACAATTGATTGCTCTTGGCCGCAGAAGGTAAATGAATTCATCACTACAAACCAATAGTTGATTCTTTTAGC
This sequence comes from Promineifilaceae bacterium (SeqCode), assembly GCA_046259725.1. Taxonomy (GTDB): domain Bacteria; phylum Chloroflexota; class Anaerolineae; order Promineifilales; family Promineifilaceae; genus JAACFF01. The sequence continues at coordinate 3,118 of JBJYWZ010000433.1, forward strand.
TTACTTATTTAGGAGCGCATCAAGATGACGACCAGACAAACAATCCTGATTGCTGGAGCAACCGGAAACATCGGCGGAGGCGCCGCACTCTCTCTGGCAAAACGCGGCGCAGGCGTTGTGTTACTCGGCCGTAAACCCGAAAAGCTGCAGGCCAGAGCCGATTCCATCCGCACAGCCCTTTCCAAAATAGGGATTGAATCAGACATTGCCGCGCTGGTGGTTGATTTCTCCGATATGGAATCCGTAAGGATCGCCGCTGCGGAAGCCTTGGACCGTTTTCCGGTGATAGATGGATTGGTCTTGTCGGCCGTTGCCCTGGTTCAGCATGGACCGAACATCCTGCCCAACGGCCATGAGCTGATGTTTGCCACAAACGTGATGGGACCATTCCTGTTCACCCAGTTGTTGATAGAGAGAATGCAGCAGTCAGACGGATTGGTCCTCCATGTCATTGCCCCCTTCTATGAAGAAATCGATTGGGATGATCTTGAAAGCATCAAAAATCACAAGACAGAGCAAGCATACAACAGGACCAAGACAATCGACCGCGCAATTGCCGCGGAGCTTGCCCGGCGCTGTGCCGGCAAGATCTCCTCTGTTGCCTTTGATCCCGGGTTCATCATCGACAAATCAGACCCGGATCTGCACAAACGTTGGCCGACTGGCTTTATGGGTTTCTTCTGGCGCGTCATGACCATACTCTTTGCAAAGCCGCCTGAGGTTGCAGGCGAGCCCATCGCCGGCCTGATGCTTTCCTACCAGGACCGCAGTGAACTCAATGGCGCTCTGTTCAAACTGAATAAACGCGTCGAAGAACCTGATAAGGCAATGAACGATGAGGTCTTGGGAAAACGATTGTGGGAGAGGTTGGTTCGCCTGACGGATCTCGCGCCTGAGTCCAGCCCAAGAGCGACCAGGTTATAAGCGTAAGATGTCACTCCGTTCGTACCAAAGATACACAGCGCGGCTCCGAGTTTTAGTCTGTACTCCGAGCCGCGCTGATCGAATACTACATTGAACCTTAGTGGTCCTTAATTTGTCTGGTGGATCGCCAGCAGATCGCCGATCAGGGCGTAACCCGTTTCTTTGCGTCCGGCTCCCGGCCCAACCAGCGTCACATCGCCCAGAAGGTCCGTCGAGTACGTGACGGCGTTCGTCGCCCCGCTGACTGAAGCCAGCGGGTGGCTGACCGGCAGCCGGCGCGGCTGGACGCTGGCCCGCACTTCGCCATTTACTTGCTCGACAAGGGCGATCAGCTTCCAGCGCTCCCCTTCGGAAGCGGCCGCTGCGATATCCTCCGGCGTCAACCCGCTGATGCCCTTCCTGTCTACATCGGCCATCGTCAGGCCAGCGCCCATCAACATATTGGCCAGGATGACGGCTTTGCCCGCGGCATCATACCCTTCAACATCGCCGGTCGGATCCGCTTCCGCGTAGCCCCGTTCCTGCGCATCCGCCAGGGCGTCCGCATACGGCGCGCCTGCTTCCATTTGAGTCAGGATGTAGTTTGTAGTGCCGTTGACAATGCCCTGGATGCGCCTGATGCCAGCGCCGGCGAGCTGTTCGCGGCCCAGACGCAGCGCCGGCGTACCGCTCATCACGGTGCCTTCCACGCCGACCTGAACTCCTTTCTCAGCCGCCAGGGCCATCAGCTCCTGGTAATGTAGAGCGATCGGTCCCTTGTTTGTGGTCACAACATGCTTGCCGTTTTCCAGCGCAGCCCGCATATGGTCAAGCGCCGGCTGGCCTGTTTGCAGGTCGGTGTAACTCAATTCAACGACCACATCGGCATTACTGCCCTCTATCGTCTGTACTGCGTCCCAGCCGCGCCGCGGCGCGCCGACGCTGTCCAGGCTGCCGTGTGTCCGCACGGCCGTCAGCAGTACTGCCGGGTCCACTCCCTGCGGATCATAGACGCTGCCCTTCAAGAGATCGCAAACGGCAACTATTTGAAACTGCGCGCCGTAGCGTTGGGCAAGGTCCTCCCCGCGATTGGCGAGGATCTCAGCAAATCCCTGCCCCACATTGCCGAAGCCGATGAGCGCCAGCCGGTAACTGTCCATGCTTACATCAACTCGCCCATCATCTTTTGCAGCGACTCCGCGGACGGCCGGATTTTATCACTGCCGAGGTGCGCCAGAGGTGTGTCCGGCAGATCAGCCGCTTCGGCTAAGGATTCGCGCACGTTGTTGAAGTAAATCAAACCCGTGATCAGCTCCTGGTTTTCCTCTGCCGTTTGCAGCAGTCTCATCGCCGACTTTTTGTCGGTTGGATCGTAATCTGTTTCCAGTTTGCGCAGGCGGATATGCGATCCATCGGGCATTTCGATATCACGGACTTCGCCGGGTTCGTGGTCATCCAGTTCGATTTCTGCCGCCGGTGGAACCCAACCAAAATCATGGATCTGGACCTCATGCTCGCGGCCGTAGCTGTAGCTCTTCGTTGACGTTTCCACATTGTTGAAGGCCACGCAGGGGCTGATGATATCAATAACGGCCGTGCCGCGGTGGCTCAGGGCCGCCTTCAGCAGTTCCCGCACCTGCTTGGCATCGCCGGAAAAAGAGCGGGCCACGAAGCCGGCGCCGGCCATAATCGCTTCCATGCAGATATCGATCGGCGGCAGCTCATTGCGTCCCGCATATTTAAGCTCCTGCCCTTCGTCAGCCGTAGCCGAAAACTGGCCCTTTGTCAGGCCGTAAACGCCGTTATTTTCGACGATGTACACCATGCGCACATTGCGGCGCAGCATGTGCTTGAACTGGCCGATACCGATGCTGGCCGTGTCGCCATCACCGCTCACGCCGATTGCTTTGAGCTGATGGTTGGCCATCAAAGCTCCGGTACCGATCGATGGCATACGGCCGTGTAGCGAATTGAAGCCATGCGACATGCCCAGGAAATAGGCCGGCGACTTGCTCGAACAGCCGATACCGCTCAATTTGATAATTTCGTTGGGGCGAATATTCAACTCATAGGCGATATGAATAATCTGGCTGGCTATCGAATTGTGCCCGCAGCCGTTGCATAACGTAGTGGGTTGACCCTTGTAATCATTCTTAGAAAGTCCGACAAGGTTGACTTGTGGCGCTCTTGTTCTTGTTCCCATTTTATTCTTGCTCCTCGGCCACGATCGCTTCCACGACCCGGCGCGCCGTAAGCGGCATGCCGTCCAGATAAGCCACTGATTTCAATTTTGTGGCCATTTCTGGCATTTCCGTGATCAAAATATTGTGCATCTGGCCATCTCGATTTAGTTCTACGACATAAACGCGCTCGTGTGCTTCCACAAACGCCGCCACCTCTTCATTAATTGGCAGGGCACGCAGGCGGCAGTAGCTGGTCGCTGTCCCATCACCGGCAAGGCGGTCACGCGCTTCCTCGACTGCGTAATTCGTTGTTCCGAAGGCGATAATGCCGATTTCCGCGCCCTCAACCTCGTCGATGATCGGGCCCGGGACCAGGGTCCTGGCGGTCTCGAACTTGCGCAGGATGCGGTCCATATTTTGAACCCAGTCTTCCGGTTTTTCGCTGTAGACCGCACGTTCGTTGTGTCCCGTGCCGCGCGTGAAATAAGCCGACTGCGGATGTTCGTTACCCGGAAGCGTGCGGTAACCCACGCCGTCTCCGTCGATATCCTTATAGCGAGCGAACCCTTTCTCGGCAACATCTTCGGCCGTTAAAATCTTGCCGCGGTTAATCGGCTCCTGCGGGTATTCAAATGGTTCAGACATCCAGTTGTTCATCCCCAGGTCAAGATCGCTCAGCACAAAAATTGGTGTTTGAAGCTGGTCGGCGAGATTGAACGAAAGCACGCCGAAATCAAAACACTCTTTGATCGAGGAGGGGAGCAGAATGACGTTCTTCGTGTCCCCGTGGCCCAGTGTATAAACAAACGTGATGTCTCCCTGCCCGGTGCGCGTGGGCAGGCCTGTGCTCGGTCCGACACGCTGGATATCCCAGATAACGGCCGGGATTTCGGCAAAGTAGCCCAATCCTGCAAATTCAGACATCAGTGAAATACCTGGACCTGAAGTCGCCGTCATGGCCCGCGCGCCGGCCCATCCCGCGCCAAGCAGCATGCCGATGGCCGCCAGCTCGTCCTCAGCCTGGATCACCGCGTAGGTCTTGCGGCCCGTTTCGGGATCGGTACGCAGGCGCGGCAGGTAAGTGTTCAGGGCATCCACGACGCTGGTCGAGGGGGTGATTGGATACCAGGCAGCGACCGTCACGCCGCCGTAAACGGCGCCCAGCGCAGCGGCTTCGTTGCCCGTCATCATGATCATGCCGTTGGTTTCATCCATGGGCTCGACCCGGTAAGGATCTGTCTTCGTCAGATTGTCGGCCGCCCAATTATATGCTTCCGTAACGACCGCCATGTTGGAGTCAACCAGTTTGCGACGGCCGTTAAAGTGAAAATCAAGCGCTTCGTCAATCGACTCCAGCGTGATGCCCAGAAGCTGCGCCAACGCGCCGACGTAGACCATGTTGGCGATATAATCTTTCAGCTTACCCTTCATGCCCGTATGCATGACAAACTCATTCACCGGGATGGGATAGTAGGTGATGTCATCCCGCTGTGGGATGGATCGCCAATCATCATTGTAAATGCACACGCCGCCGGGAGGCAGGTTGTTGATGTCCTCATGAACCGTGGCCAGGTTGAAAGCCACAAGGATTTCCGATATTTCCTTGCGCGCGATATAACCGTCGCCGCTGGCGCGGATAATGTACCATGTCGGGAGGCCCTGGATATTGGAGGGGAAGATATTTTTCCCGTTAACCGGGATCCCCATTTTAAAGAGTGCCCGTAAGATGGCTAAGTTAGCTGTCTGGCTGCCCGTGCCGTTAACCGTGGCGGCGACGATTGAAAAATCGTTGACGACTGGCGGCCGTTCCTCGACGGCCGCTGCTTCGGGTGCCGCTGCTGCTGTGCCCATTATGATGTTTCTCCTTCGCTATGTAATACAAAGAATTTCTCGATTTTTTGTAATGCGTTCATTTTGCTGTTTTGCTTGCTTGCTATTAGCAAACCTTTCTGCAAATTGTGATCAAAAGCTGTGATCATAGATTTCCTATAATAATGCGCGGGCCTCGTCCGATGTCCTGGCTGAGACGGCTTCCGGCACAGGTCGCAGAAGCGAAAAGTGCTCGATGAGCAGCTGCCGGCCCAACGCAAAATCATTAACACACAATGCCTCCACGATTCGTTCGTGATAGGTCCAGACGTCGACCCAATAGGCATAACTGACAAAACGGGTTAATTCGCTGGCTTCATATGCGTCCCAATAGGCCGCCAGCAGGCCCTGAACAAATGGGTTATCCAGTCGTTTGAAAATCGTAAGATGGAGTTGGCGGTGCTCGCTGTTGGGAATATGGATCGCCTCGCCTCGCAGTTTGCTCCAGGCCTGATTGACCAGATCTTGCAGCCTGGCCTTGTCTTCCGCGGTCAGCAGCGTCACCGCCTGATCCCAGAAACCGACCTCGATCACCTGCCGCAGTTTGCTAATCTGTTTAAACGATGTTTCGCCCATGGCCAGGCTGAAGAGGAGGCTGTCGACAATCGATGACGAAAAATCAAACGGCTCGCGCTGGATGCCTACTCTGGGTCGTACCGACACAAGTCCCATGCTTCTGGCAACCTCAAGCTGCTCGCGCAGTTTGCCGATGCTGATGCCTAATTCGTCACTGATCTCGCTCAGCGCCGGCAGGCGCTTCCCTGGAGCCGCATCTGTTTCAATCAGGTATCTCAGAAAAGGGGAATCGAGTTTTGTTAGCTGCATCCGGCCGAATCATCCAATAAATCAAATAAATCCAATTATTTGAAATCATTGTACCATATTTAGGATCGAACAAAAAGACCTCTGCCGCCGATTTTCCTTTTTTCTAAGCAAAAACCTCCCGCTGCGCTCAACGGGAGGCTTTTAGAAAAAAGTTGTGCATTACCCATTATTGTAAATGGGCCGCTCAATCGATGATGCCCAGCTTTCTGCCGCCTTCAATAATGACGTCGGCGCAGTAGTCGATGTCCTCCTGGGTATGCACGGCCGAGATACAGGCGCGCAGGCGGGCTGACCCCTCGGGCACAACCGGCGACACAATAGCCTGCACAAAGATGCCACGATCCTGGCAATATTTTGCCAGAGCGCCGCCATTGGGCGTTGACCCGCAAATGACGGGAACAATGGCCGTTTCCGTGAACAGCAGGTTGTATCCTGCATCTCTTAATTTATCCGCGAAGCGATGATAGTTCGTCTGGATACTTTCCACACGCCAAGGTTCTTCCTCAATGACATCGAACGCGGCTTTGGCCGCGGCTGCGGATGGCGGCGGCACAGCCGCCGAATAGATAAATGCCCTGGCTTCATGTTTGAGAAAAGTGATCAGCTCGGTATTGCCCGCCACATAGCCGCCGGCGCTGGGAATTGTCTTGCTCAGCGTGCCCATCTTGATGTCTATTGTGTCCGGAGGCAAATCAAAGTGCTCCTCGATGCCGTGGCCCGTTTTGCCGATTACGCCCACCGAATGCGCTTCGTCGATCATCAGATAGGCGCCATATTTCTTGCACAGCCTGGCCATTTCAGGCAGGTTGATGATGTCGCCATCCATGCTGAATACGGCATCGGCGACGACGAGGACACGGCCGTCGCGATCGGCCTCGCGCAAACGCCGTTCCAGATGATCCATATCGTTGTGCCGGAAGCGCACAAATTTAGCCAGGGAGAGCATGCAGCCGTCGACAATGCTGGCATGATTCAGCTTGTCGCAAATGACCGTATCTCCCTTGCGCAGCAGGCTGGAGATCGTGGCCAGATTGGTGGCATAGCCGCTGGACATCGTCACCGAGGCCTCGGCCTGTTTGAAACTCGCGATGCGTTCTTCGAGTTCATTATGCAGCTCAAGCGATCCGGCAAGCAGCCGGACGCCATAGGTGCCTGTGCCATACTTTTCGATCGCTGCCCGGGCAGCGGCGTTGATCTTGGGGTGTCCGATGAGACCCAGGTAGGAATACCCACCAAGCATGATCATCTCCCCATGGCCGATCACATGGACACGGCCGTTCGGCAGCAGTTCATCAGTGGCTTCCAGGTAGAAATATTGCCCCTTTTCCTTATACTCATCAATAGGCCAGAGCATCTCCGGTGTTAAGGGCACGCGTCCCACAGTCGTTTTACCAGCCATCCTTATCTCCCCGAGGTTGTTATGCTGTGTAACCCCGTACGATTGATTAGTTAAATATTCGGTATTCTAGCCAGTTTCCCAGGAATTCTCAATGCAGTTATATCTCAATGCAGTGATATCTGAAGAAAACAGCATCCCGGTTAACCAGACTCACATGCCCACGATTAGGACTAAAAATTTGTGAGCTAAGCTTCAGACTTGCGCGCACAATCTGGGGTTCGCGCCACGCCTTAAGAATATAAGCATTTACGATCCCTTCACTGCCATTTTACGAGCAGCATACGGACGAAAATAGGGCAGCGGCGTTATGCTAGTATCACTTCCCTGAACGAGGGAGGATACAGTTGGCAGTCTGGACAGGAAGATGGATCAGCCTATAACAAAAACGAATAGTGAACGGATAGATCGGCAAACCGGCGCTGTGCAGACGCTGCTGGAGGGGGATGCCGAATTGCTGCTGGAGAATATGCAGCGTCTGGCGGGTATTGGTATGCTGACCGCCGGCGTGTCCCAGGAGTTGGCCAATCTTTTGAGCATCATTACAACGGCCAGCATCAGCCTGCGCCATGAACTGCAGATGTTGGACAATCCATCCGACGACACGGTGCAGCACCTGATTAGCCTGATCGAGCGCAACGCCTTTCGCTGCGCGCAGATCGTTTCCCTGCTCCAGAAATATGGATCGCTGCACGAACTGCAGATGGCAGTTACCGATATAGACCTCATCTTGCATGATGCGCTGGTGCTGGTTGAACGCCAGTTCCGCGAAGAAAGCGGCATCCGAATTGCCGTGACTTCTCCGGGAGAGGTGCACTCTATCGTTTGCGATCACGATCGTATCGTCCAATTACTGGTGAATTTGCTGATGAACGCGCGGGATGCGATGGAGAAAACTGGCGGCCTGATCGAGGTGAGGGTGCAGCTTCTGCATGAGCTCGATTCGGCCGTATTGCCTGATCTGGACAGCCGCTGGCAAAACGACCGGGGCTGTGTGGCCATTACCATCTCGGATGAAGGGCCCGGGATTTCGCCCGCTGTGCAGCAAGATATATTCAAACCATTCTTTTCGAACAGACCTGGAAGCAGCGGCCTTGGCCTTGGCCTTAGCATCGCCCGGCAGATCGTCGAGCAGCATCGGGGCTTGATCTGGTTTTCGAACAATAAAGGCCCCGCAAAGGGGGCCTCTGTTATTGTCCTTTTACCGCTACGTCCCGAGTAATACGCTGCGCCGGTGAGCTAAACGAGTTCTCCGGCTTTATTTCGCTCGACCAGCTGAATGAAGTATCGATGGAAGCGATCGTCTCCAGTCAACTCGGGGTGGAATGCCGTCACCAGCCAGTGACCTTCCTGCGCGGCGACGGCCGTACCGTCCTCAAGGCTGCTTAAGACTTCCGTCTCGCCGCGTACCTCCACTAGGCGCGGCGCGCGGATGAAGACGGCCGGAAACGGTGCGCTGCCGTGCGTGCCGTTCTCAAAGACGCTCACGTTGAGATCCGTTTCAAAGCTGTCCACCTGGCGGCCGAAGGCATTCCGTTCGACGACGATATCCATCACACCCAACAGCGGCTGATCCTGGCCAATCTCTTTGGCCATGAAGATCATGCCCGCGCAGGTGCCCCACACAGGCTTTTCCGCGGCGAAGGCGCGCAGTGGATCCATCAGATCGTAAATCTCGGCCAGCTTGCCAATCGTTGTGCTTTCGCCGCCGGGAATGATCAACCCGTCAAGCCCTTCCAGATCAACCGGGAGGCGTACTTCGACCGCCTCTACCCCGAGGCTGCGCAGGATCTTAATATGCTCGATAAATGCTCCTTGTAGAGCCAACACGCCAATTTTCATGACCAGCTTCTTATACCAATTTGTCTGCACAGAGAAACACAAAGATCACCAAAGAGATTCACGGACTATCCCACCTGGATATCCTCCGCGTATCTCCATGTCTCCTGCGTGTGGCCCTGTGTAATCTTCCAGTTCTACCAGCCGCGCGTGGCCAGTTGGTCCTCCGGACCAAGAGTGCTGGCGCTGATGCCCACCATCGGCTCGCCCAGATTTTCACTGACCTTGGCCAGGATCTCCGGGTTGTTGTAGTGCGTGGTCGCTTCCACGATAGCACGCGCGCGCCGTGCGGGATCGCCGCTCTTGAAGATGCCTGAACCAACGAAGACGCCGTCCACGCCGATTTGCATCATCAAGGCCGCATCTGCGGGGGTCGCGATGCCTCCGGCAGCGAAGTTCACAACCGGCAGCCGGCCTAACTCCCGCGTTTCCAACACCAGGCTGAACGGCGCGCCAATCTCCTTGGCAAAGGTCATCAGCTCTTCTTCAGGCATTGACTGCAGGCGCCGAATTTCGCCCAGGACCGAACGCGCGTGGCGCACGGCTTCCACCACGTCTCCCGTGCCCGCTTCGCCCTTGGTGCGAATCATGGCCGCGCCTTCGCCAATGCGCCGCAGCGCTTCGCCCAGGTTGCGGCAGCCGCAAACAAACGGGATCTTAAAGTCGTGTTTGTAAATATGATTCGCCTCATCGGCCGGCGTCAGCACTTCACTCTCATCCACATAATCAACGCCGATCGCTTCCAGGATCTGCGCTTCTACGAAATGTCCGATACGCGCCTTGGCCATCACGGGAATACTCACCGCAGCAATGATATCTTTGATCATCCCTGGATCAGACATGCGTGCCACGCCGCCGTCGGCACGGATATCGGCCGGAACGCGTTCCAGGGCCATAACGGCCACGGCGCCCGCCTCTTCGGCGATAATCGCCTGCTCCGGCGTGACGACATCCATGATCACGCCGCCCTTCAGCATCTGTGCCAGGCCAACCTTTACTCTAAAGCTTCCCACTTCCCCTTGACCATTACTATTACCATTCTGACTCATTGCAGACCTCCGTCATCCTCCCGGAAACCAGACCGCAAAATATCTTCTGCCGTCTTCACGCCAGAAGTCTCCGGAAAGATCAAAAATCTAATATCAACTCAACTCAGACTGCAACCTGCAGCTTGCAACCTGCACCTTGCACCCTGCACTCTTGATTGTATGTGTCGCACGCGCGCGATTCAAGTAAATTGGGTCTATTGTAATCTAAGAAATTAGACTGTTGATAGGACCGCTTTAGCCTGCCGGCGCCGTCTTTTCCAGAATGAGCAGGTGTGAGATGCCCAACGCGGCGGCTGGTGTTTTTTCAAGCCTGTACAGCGTCTTCTGGATCATGCTTCCGGCGGCCGGCCAGCGGTAAGCGATATTGTCATAGCCGCCGAAGATGCGTTCGTGGTGTACGATGCGCAGAGGGAGTGCTTCAAACAGGCTCAACAGTCCTCCCTTTGTGTAGGTGCGCACGTGCGGCGCCAGGCGGTTGCGCAGCGTGTCCGGCAGGTAGTTGATCAGCGGGATGTTCCCGAACTTATAACGGCCGTTCCAGAAAATGCCGTGCTGCTCGACCGGATACCAGCGATTGGGACAGAAAAGCACGATACGCCCGCCGGGCTTCGTCACGCGCGCCATTTCCGCCGCGTAGCGGGCGTCATCCTGCACATGTTCGATCACTTCATTGCTGAAGACGAGGTCGAATATATTATCTGCGAAGGGGATAGTCTCGCCAACCCCCTGGACAATGCCCTCGGAAAAATCCAGCGCGGTGATCGCCCGATCGAGTTCGACCTCCAGACCGTAGCGTTCGCTGCTGTAGGGCGCAAAAGCGTTCAGATAGGCGCCCAGCCCGCAGCCGTTATCCAGGATACGGCCGTGCAAATCGGCCCAATCGCGGATCATCTGCAGCCGGCGTTCCTGCCCCGATCGCCAGACGTAGCTCGGCTCGCCGCGCGCGGCGGCCTGTTCTGAATGTCCTTCTATCATGATGCTTCGCCGGCCATAATCTCGTCATAGCGGCGGCGCACTTCCTGGATATCCTGCCACATGAGCGCCTTGGGACTGCCGGGCTGGCGGCTGGGGTTGCGCAGCAGGTAAGCGGGGTGGAAGATGGGCATCACCGGATAGCCGTGCCAGTCAAACCATTGGCCGCGCAGCTTCGTGATCCCTGTCAGCCCCAGCAGCGACTGTGTGGCCACATTGCCCGATAGGAGCATGATCGCCGGGTCAACCAGGCGGATGATCTCCAAAAGGAACGGTTTATAAAACTCGATCTCGTCCGGCGTCGGCTTGCGCAGCGGCTTGCCCCCGTCCCCTGGCGGCAGTCGAAAAACGGCATTGGTGATAAAAACATCTTCCTCGGGATCGAAGCCAACGGACTCCAGGATCTGGTCGAGCAGTTTCCCCGAACGGCCGACAAACGGTTTCCCCAGGCGGTCTTCTTCCGTCCCCGGCGCTTCGCCGATGATCATCAATTTCGCCTGCGGGTTGCCGCGGTAGATGACCATATTCGTCCCTTCCGGGAACAGGGGATCATCTTCCATCTCCATCATCACCTTCACCAGCTCTTCCAGGCTGGCGTAGTAATGGGGTCGATTCTCAAAAAGGCCGTATTGTAATCCCACGTTAAAGTCTCCCGGCCGCCTGATCTGCGCGTAGCGGCAGGCTGCCATCAAAAAAGATCGTTCCAGTAACCCGATACTTTTTATCACAACAAGTGCATCACACGCAATAAGGCCTCGATCCTGATAATCCTCTATAATAATTTGTGGTAGCCCGGGAGAAAGAATCTTGTCAATACCAATTGTTTCCATTATCGGAAAATCCAAATCCGGAAAGACGACGCTGCTGGAAAAGTTGATCGCCGAACTCAAACGGCGCGGTTATCGCGTGGCTACGATCAAGCACCATGCGCACCCCGGCTTTGATATCGATAAGCCGGGCAAGGACAGTTGGCGCCATGCCCAGGCGGGTAGTGATCATGTCATTGTCGCCGCGCCTGATAAATTGGCCTCGTATCGTCTCTTAGAGCGGGAAATGACCCTGGACGAGATTGCCGCTGACGTGCAAGATGTGGACATCATCCTGACCGAAGGATACAAGCGCGCCGGGAAACCGGCGCTGGAGATAGTTCGTGCGGCGAACAGCACGGAGATTCTGGGCGATAAGACCCAGCTCTTTGCCCTGGCGGCCGATATCCCGCTCGACCTGGGCGTCCCGTGCTTCGACCTGGATGATGCCGCGGGCATGGTCGATCTGATCGAGCAGCGCTTTTTGGTGGAGAAATGATCTCTTTTGAGCACGCGCTGCAGTTGACGCTGGATCATATTCCTGTTCTGGAGATGGAAGATGTTTCCCTGCTCGATGCCGTGGATCGCATAACGGCCGTCGACCTGAACGGCCGTGTCGATTCTCCCTCGGCAAATGTCTCGCTTAAAGACGGGTATGCCATCCAGTCAGCCGATATCAGCGCCGCGCGCGAAGATACTGCCGTTTCCTTGCGCCTTGTCGGAAGCGTGGCCGCCGGCGGCGGATGGCCGGGACAGCTTGGCCCGGGTGAAGCCGTACGCATCTTAAGCGGCGCCCCGGTTCCTCAGGGTGCGGATGCTGTAATTGCCGAAGAGTTCACTCGATTAGCCGGGAACACGCTGCATGTATTGAACGATGCCTATCCGGGACGAAATATCCTGCCGCAGGCGAGCGATGTCCGGAAAGGAGCGTTGTTGGTCGGGAAAGGTAGCCAACTTTCCCCGCCAGCCGTTGGTTTACTGGCTGCAGCCGGCCACCAGACCGTCCCTGTTGTCAGGCGCCCCGGCGTGGCCATCCTCGCCACGGGTGATGAAGTGGTTGCGCCGGGTGAACCTCTGCTGCCAGGCAGGCTGTACGCCAGCAACTTGGTTACCCTGGGGTCCTGGTGCAGGCGCTATAGCTTCAGCGTCAAGACCATTGTTGTCAAAGACGATGCCCGGCAAATCCGGGAGAAATTGCTGGCCTGTTTGCATGACTTTGACGCCGTTATCACCAGCGGCGGCGCCTGGGGCAGCGAGCGTGACATGGTCGTGCGCCTGTTGGATGAGCTGAATTGGCGCAAATATTATCACCGCGTGCGTATAGGACCGGGCAAGGCCGTTGCCTTTGGGATTTACGAGGATAAAAAACCGGTATTTTGCTTGCCGGGTGGTCCACCCTCCAACCATATAGCTTTCCTCCAGTTAGCTCTTCCCGGGGTGTTGGCGTTGTCAGGAAGGAAAGATGCAGGCCTGCCTGTGCGCATGGTGCGCCTGGCCGAATCGATCAGCGGCCGCGTTGACTGGACGCAGTTCAAACACGGGAAACTTGAAGCCGGCGGGGACCTTCCGTCATTCTACCCGCTGAACCCGCCAAGCCGCCTGCAGATGATGGCCACATCGGATGCGATTGTCAGAATTCCCGAAGGGGTTTCACAAATTGAGCGCGGCCAGGTCGTTGAAGCGCAGTTATTGCGTTAGGTGACCATACGGGCATCCAGGAAGCGGTATTCTTGCACATTTTCATGTTGCAGCGCGTAAGCGCGTCGAATACCTTTCGGCCGAACCAGATCTGTTGATTATGATTGTGTTTACAATAATTGTGAGTGCAATTAATCGCGGAAAGGAAGCGCAGCTGGATGTTCTTACGGCTTCCCGGTTCAGGTTCTATGCCTCAACCAATAGATACCAGATCGGTTGGGATAATCTGCCCTTCCGGGCCGCATACGGGACGTTCTTGAATCCGCGCAGGATCGAGGAAGTTGGTGAGCCACCGCTGCCATCGGGTGACCGCATCCTGGTCGACGGAATAATAAATCCAACGGCCGTCTACCGTGTCACGCCTTGAAAGGACCAACCCTGCCTCGCTGAGAACGCGCAGGTGATGCGAAAGCAGGTTACGCGGCAGGCCCAGCCTTTCTTCCAACTCGCAGTTACATGAATTCCCGGTCATCAGTTCCGCGAATATGCGCAAACGATTGGGCTCAGAAAGCGCCTTCAGCACGGCCGTCAGCTCGGCGATCTCATTCTCACTTTCAGGCAGCATGATGCTCATGCCTTTTCCAGCGCGTCTGCCACCCAGGTCATTATCTCGGCATCCGAAGGGATACGTCCGGCCGATACCAGTTTCTCATTAATGACCAGTCCCGGTGTCAACAAAACATGGTAAGCCATGATTTTCTCATGGTCGGTCACTTTGCTGACTTCCGCTTCCACGCCCATATTGGCCACGGCCTTTTTTGCTGCTGCTGCTAACTTCTCACAGTTGGCGCAGCCGGAACCTAAAACTTTGATTGATAACATTTCTATCTCCATGTTGGCTTTAATCTTCTCGTGACAAAACGTGTGGCGCTAAACGACCTCGATGGTGGGCTCAACGACAACGTCCGACTTCACCGAGTTGGCAACCAGACTGTACTTTTGCGCTGCCTGCAGCGCTTTTTTGATACGCCGTTCAACGATCTGCGGATCGTCTCCGTTGGCGGCCACGCGTATTTTGGGCCATAGTCTGACCTCGCTAAAAATCTCGGTGCGATCCAGTTCGATGAGCTTGGTGCCCTCGGCGCGGCATTCGTAGCTCTGCAGGTCGATCTTGAAGCGTTCGCTGGCCCAGATGAACATCATCATGATGCAGGTATTGACAGCCCCAACGAAGGCATCTTCCGGCGTGAATACGCCGGTATGCCCCTGCGCGTCTGGGGGGGCGGAAAAAGGCATATCCGGCCCGTTGCCCATAAAAACGTGGCCCCAGTGCTCTCCCTCCCACTGTACGGTGGTGTTGTAAACGGCCGTCGTGCTCATCCTGCCACCATCTCCTCTTCACAGTACAAAGCGTATTCCCGTTCCAATGCCTCCCGGTACATCGGCTCCGCTTCCGGCGGCAGCGGATTATAAATACGCACCTGTTCCAGCAGCTCGGCTGCTGTTTCCGCACACGGCCGTTTGCCCGCATTGCGAAGCTGCTCAAAAATAACTGGTAGGGCAACAAGCGTCACGGATTCACCATCAATCAGAATGGCTTGCACCGGAATACCGGAACCGCAGGCGCAGGTAGCCACCTTGGGACTCGCCACCGCTAATTCGACGGACGCCGGCTCCACAATGCGCCCTTCACGCCTGCTCCACCGTTTACCCAGTAATTCATCGACAAGCCCGGCAGCCCGGGCGGCCGTTTCTTCCACCGCCTCTTTACCCGGCTCGTTCAAACGGCGCAGTCCTTTTACCTCGCCGATGCCGCATTCTTTCACCACGTCTGTCACCACTATGCTCGCAGCCGGTTTGCTGGAATATTCCTCAGTCGCACGAGCCGCGCACTTCAACTCGCAGCCGTCAACGGCGATCGTGGGATAAAAACGGGCGAAGGCGCGGTCTCCCTCACCCCCGGCCAGGAAGAGCGGCAGGCAGATAGTAACCGTGTCCTCAGGTCGCAGCTCTTCCAGCACCTTCAGCGCGGCCAGCCGCGTCACGGTCCCCTCAGCAAGCTCCTCACCTGAACAGGCGACAATACCCACCTTTTTTTGCGGTAACTTAGGCATCTTCGCCTCCTTGCAGGCTGTCAATCACCTCGCTGATTTCTTCGGCCAGGACATGGGCTAACTGCTGCCCGCCTTCGTTCAGTTCGGCGATCCCCTTGGGTTTTAGCTCGCGGTTGCGCCGGTAGACATCGAGCACGGCAAAATCCTGCGCGACCTGGCCGCCGCTCGCCTGCACCATTTTCGTGGCGCAGGCCAGTTTGCAGCCGTCAATAGTGATAGCCGGGCTGGAGGCGACAGCGTCGCGCGCATTTTCGTCACCCAGAACCAGCATCGACAAGGCCACGAGCTGCGAACCATCAGGCCGCAAATCTTCGATCACCTCGTAAGCAGCCTCGCGGCTGACGCTGCCATATGTCTTGCCGATGCCGCTGCACGGCACGATGACCACTCGGGATGGCTTACTCATTCTTACCCCTCCTCCTCGGCCAGGATCTTCATATGTTCGAGGTAAGCGTCCGCTGTGAGCAGATTTGCCTCATCCGCCGGCCAATCTGCGGCTTCTATTGTGGCTATCCAGCCGGCACCATAAGGATCCTGGTTAATTAGTTCTGCTTCCAGCTCAAGCGCCCCATTGACAGAGACAATTTGGCCGCTCACGGGACAGGGAAGTTCGACATCGACCTTGATGGTCTCGACATTGGCAAACTCATCGCCAACCGATACGGCCGATCCTTCTTCCCACACCTCGACGAAAGCCACGTCCCCGTGACGCTGCTGGAAAAAATCAGACACGCCGACAGTCACCTGGGTCCCGTCCGCTTTAGCCCAGACCCCTTCCGGCGTATAAGCGCGGTCGCCGGCAACCTTGAAAGTGAATTTGTCCAATGTGTATTCCAGGTACTCACCCATGAACTGCTCCTCCGCAAACATCGCGTGGCAAATTTTGTAAAAACAATTCAATGCTCATTGAATTGTTTGTACTCAGATTATACGTCTGCGTTGTCGAAGGCAGGGAGTGACATTCATCATGCGAAAACATGACAAATGTAATAATTCAGCGCCCGTTGAATTAATTTGCCAGAATTATTGAATTGCTTGCCGGCTTTGGTGCGGCTATTCCCGAACCTCAGTATGTGGCTAGCTAACTGTCAATGTCTGGTGAAGACCAATGCGTATCATTCTCCCCGTTCGTTTTAAACACGAGTACGACGAAGGGAACAGAACCGGAGTTGCTCAGACTGTGTACATCCCCCGGCTCCATCAGCAGCATATCATCCCGCCGCAGCGTTGAAGTCTCCCCATTCACCGTCAGCTCACAGCGCCCTTGCAGCACCAGGTAAAACTCGCGCGCCCTTTCATGGTAGTGATCGGCAACGGTATCCCCTGGCTGGATGGTCACAATCTGCACCCGCGCGCCCTTGCTGTGCAAATCCTCCTCATCCAGAAGGATAAGCTTCCTATACCCCTCCGCCTCAACCGGCTCCCGTTCATCAAGTCGAATGATCTTCATCTTATTGTCTGGTTTCTAAACAGAAAAGATGCCAACCGCAGATCACGAAATCAGCTTCCCGCAATCCACAATCCGCAATCCGAAATCCCAAATCCGGAATCCCTACGCCCAAAACATGCCACCCGGATCCTCGAACAAGTTCACTGCCCTGAGCAGCGCCACGCCTTTAGCCAGGCCCTCGTCCGAGGACATGAGCGCATCTTCGTGTTCGATGGACATGACATAGTCGTAGCCGATCAGGCGCAGCGTGCTCACAATGTCCTTCCATACACTGGCGCCGTGGCCATAGCCAACGCTGCGGAAAGTCCAGGCGCGGTTCGGGATTTTGCCGTATGGCTTGTGATCGTTGCAGCCGTTAACGGCGACGTTCAACTGGTCGACGTAAGTATCCTTGGCATGCACGTGCACAATGGCCTCTCCCAGCGCGCGAATGGCGGCCACCGGATCGACGCCGTTCCAAAATAGGTGGCTGGGATCGAAGTTGCAGCCCAGCGCCGGCCCGCCCGCTTCGCGCAGCCGCAGCATCGTCTCCACATTATAGACCAGCATACCGGGATGCATCTCGATTGCGATGCTCACCCCGTGATCGGCCGCAAATTGCCCCATCTTCTGCCAGTAGGGAATGGCCACTTCATTCCACTGGTATTCAAGGATATCCAGGAAATGGGGCGGCCAGGGGCAGGTCACCCAGTTGGGCATTGTATCCTGCGCCGAGCCGGCCGGCAGCCCGGAGAAGCCGTTGACCACAGGTACCTCCAGAAGCTGCGCCAGGCGGATGGCCTTCGAAAGCACCTCGTCCGCCTCCGCGGCCGTCTTAGGATTGGGGTGGATAGGATTGTTGTGTACGCTGAGGCCGCTCAAGATAAGCCCGCGCGACGCGATCGCCTCCATATAAGCCATGCGCGCGCTTTCACTGATCAGCAGGTCGTCGACCGGGCAGTGCTGGCTGCCTGGATACCCTCCGGCGCCGATCTCCACGGCCGTAACCCCTGCCTCCACAACGCGATCCAGCGCCTCTTCAAACGGCAGATCTTTAAATAGGACGGTAAAAACACCGATACGCATTTTATTACAACTCCTCTTGATCTATATGCTTTGTCCAAAGTCCAGTGCCCGCGGTCAAGACTCTTTGCTTTGCAGATCACTGGACTATGAACTACTTGACTAATGTACCCGTTTCGTCAAGTCCCAGGTCATCGTGTAAAGTACCGTGCCTCTGGCCAGAATCCTTCACACAGAGATGGATGTTACGCCGCATCCCATCTATAATCAACAGCAATCATCTCATACTGACAGCTGACCGACTTACTGACTGGCTGGCCAACCCATCAGGAGACCTCCATGGCCTGGATACAAATGATCGCCGAAGAAGCCGCAAGCGGACGATTGGCCGAGCTCTATGAAAAATATAAAGAACCTTCGGGAGAAGTCGACAATATTCTAAAAATTCACTCCCTGAACGTGAAGTCAATGCAGACGCATTACGAACTCTACGCCCATCTCATGCGCGGCCGTTCCGACCTCAGCCGCATCCAGCGTGAAATGATCGCTGTCGTCGTCTCGGCCGTTAACCACTGCCGCTACTGAATTATCCACCATGGAGCGGGTCTCCATCGATTAACAAATGACGACCACCTGGTGCAGCAGCTCATAGACGATTGGCGGCAGGCCGCCATCAGCGACGCCGACCGGGCGATGCTGAATTATGCTGAGAAGTTGACCATACGGCCGTGGGACATGGTCCAGGCAGATGTGGTAACCTTAAGAGAGGCCGGCTTCAGCGACGCGGCCATCCTGGACATCAACCAGGTCACCGGCTACTACGCCTTTGTCAACCGCCTCGCCGACGGCCTCGGTGTAGAACTGGAAAAATTCTGGAATGAAGAAAGCGAGGATGGCTGGGCACAGGAAGCATGAATTAGTCCGGGTAAGCGTTTGAAGCCGTCAGGTAATTGACATATTGGATAGTGTATTCCGTCAATGCCCCATCGAGATAATAATGGCGCAGCACGTCGCTTTTTAGCAGCAGGCGTGTATTCATGTCGTACTCGAGCGTAACCTCGCCTGGATGGACAAAGAGCTGCCAGCCGCTTCCGTCATCCCAGGCGAGAAATTTCTCCTGGCTGATCAATCGCCAATACGTAATCTGCTGCCCAAAAGAGCCGTATCCCCAGTGCGGGCCGGAGACCATAAATTTCTGGCCGTCGATAGCAACGATTTGACCATCCTGATAGTCCACATCATAAGGCAGGATTCGATAATAGTTCCACTTGAATGCCGGATCCTCACCTTCAGACCTGGAGAGTAAGCGGCCGCTGCTCACAGAATAAAACTCGTCCCAAACGCTGACGGGCCATTCCAGCGGGTTCGGATCATACCAGTATGTGTTCCTGGCCTTGATCGTATCGCTTCCAGTCATTTCGCTGAATTCCATGGTCCAATGTGTGCCCGGTTCGTGTGTTTCATCTGTTTTCACAAAACCACGGCCGTCCCACCGCGCCGTCAGACCAACAAAAAGCGGGTTGTCCGGAGGTTCGGGAGTGGCAGTTGGTTGTTGTGGCTGGCGCTGGATGACTGGTAGATAAGCGATCGCTCCGGTCGCTGCCGGCGGTGTGCTGCTTGCCGTGGGCGCCGCCTGCGTTGGGGAAATCGACGTTGCCGTCGCTGAAGGTGTGGCGGACGGCTCTGGTGAGGACGTGGGCCCTGGCGTTTTCGATGCCGTTTTTGTAGCTGTAGGCGTTTCCGTTGCCGGTTCCTGCGTGGCCGTTGCTGTGGCCGTCGCTGTTGCTGACGGTGTTGCAGACGGTGTTGCTGTCGTTGTATTTGTCGCTGTTGCTTCAG
>JBJYWZ010000433.1:23102-24904 GCA_046259725.1 Promineifilaceae bacterium (SeqCode)
GCAGACGGTGTTGCTGTCGTTGTATTTGTCGCTGTTGCTTCAGGCGGCTTGCCGCCGGCCACCGTGCATTTGATATCGCTCCAATCGCTGTAGGCGATTTCGTTAAACGCCCGCGCACGGTAACAATATTGCCCCTCTGGCAGACCGCTGCGATCCAGGCTCAGGGCCGGACCCTCATAAACGGGGATCCAGCTTTTGTCATTGAACTGTTGCTTTACTCGATAGAAGTCTGCACCTTCAACCGCGTCCCAGGCAACAGTGAAGCTGCCATCCCCATCTTCATTCTCGATGTCGTAAAGTGTAGGCTGGGGGATACCGGCCGGAATGCGCGTTGCCGTTGCCGTCGGCGTTTCGGCCGTGCTTGCCTGCAGGGTGAGCGAGGCCGGCGACATGGCAAACACCCACGCGGCCATCCCTGACAGGATCACCAGCGGCAAATAGTTTCTTAAACCGTTTCTGAACACCTTCAACTCTTAGGAATCTCCTTGGCCCAAATATTAACCGTCATGCCGCAGTTAAGTCCACTTTCCCCGAAAGCAGCTACCATCTGTCCGCGGCCTTTCCCATTATCCCCGAAACGATCGATCATTAACGTTAAATTTCCGATAGTAGCGTTGCTCCCCTCTTCCAATGCCGCTAACGTTAGCGCCTATGTTTTTACGGTCGATTTTTATATTGTTACTTTTGCTTTCTTTCCTGAGCGCCTGCACGGCGGATGCAGCGCCGGCCGCGCCCCAGCCAACTATTGCAGCGGTCGCCACGGTGCAGCCGACGCCAACGGCCGAACCGCAGCCAACCGCCCGGCCAACTGCAACCCCGATCCCTTCGCCATCACCGTCTCCCGCAGCCCTTGGCCAACCGCCCGACCTGCGCTACCTGCAGGCGGCCATCGAAGAGACCCTGGGCGGATTTGACGGTTTCAGCAGCTACGTGGTCATTGACCTGGCCAGCGGTGAACGCATCGCCCGCAACGAAAACGTGGCCATTGCCGGGATGAGCCTGATCAAGGTCCCCATTTTGATCAACACCTACCGCACGCTGGACCTGCCGCTGACGAGCGAAGAAAACAAGCTGATCGGCGAAACCACGGCCCAGTCCAGCAACTACGCCGCTAATCTGCTCCTGGAGACTATCGCCGGCAAACCTGATTCCTATGCAGGGGCGGACATTGTCAGCCAGTCGATGCGCGACCTGGGTATCTTCAACACCTTCATTGCCGTGCCCATCGACGCCGATCCCAAGCCTGATCGCCTTAACACCGTCCTCACCCCGGCCAACCAGCGTACCGATATCACGACCTTCGCCGATCCCTTCCGCCAGACGACGACAGGCGACCTGGCGGCGCTGCTGGAGATGATTTATGCCTGTGCACAGGATGATTCGGGCCCGCTGCGCGAGGCGTATGGGGATGCGCTCACGGCCGAAGAGTGCCGCGATATGCTGCAGAAGATGCAGCTAAATGAATTGGCCAAGCTCCTTGAAGTCGGTTTGCCGCCTGGTACGCCCTTTGCTCACAAGGTGGGCTGGATCGACGATACCCACGGCGATGGCGGCATCGTCTTTTCGCCGGGAGGTGACTATATCCTCGTGATGGCTCTCTACGGTAAGGATTGGCTGGAATGGGAGGAGAGCGCGCCCTTGTTTGAGCAGGTGTCGCGCCAGGCTTATGCCCACTTCAATGAACCGGGCATCTACGAAGGGCTTGAACTGCCTCCTCTACCGACTTCCGAACCGGCCACGCCTACGCCCGATCTGCCGCATGCCGTGGTCACCAATACGCGCGGCGTGGGCCTGACCGTGCG
>JBJYWZ010000434.1:0-3402 GCA_046259725.1 Promineifilaceae bacterium (SeqCode)
CAGGCCGAAATGCCCGTTTTTCAGGGATTCCTGCCGCTGTTCCGGCCCGCTGCCACGGCCGTTATCACGAATGGAAAAAGTCAGCTGATCGAGATCGAGGGCCATATTGATGGTGACTTCGCTGGCCTGGGCATGTTGGTAAATATTGTCCAGCGCCTGCTGCCAGACGGCGTATATCGTTTCGCGGGTGTTTGTATCGCTAATGACGCTATCTAGAGCGGGGGGCAGTTGGAGATGCGTTGTAATGCCCGTATCCTGGTTAAATTGAGCCACTAATTCCTGCAAATAGGGGGAAAGGCCATATTCAAGGGAGCGAATGACCAGGTCTTTTTGTATGCGGCGTACAAGGTCGTTGTTCTTGCGCAAACTTTCCTGGCTTTCGGCCAGAATCTCCTGCGCTTTGGCCGGCTGTGATTTGATGAGCCGGCCGGCTGTAAGCAGCCGCATCTGGATGAGACTCAAGGCGGGCAGGACATGGTCATGCAGATTTTGAGCCGTTTTTTGCCGCGTGAGTTCTTGAATGCGCAGCAGCTGCTGGTCGCTCTGGCGAAGCTGGGCAGTTTGCTCGGCGTTGTAAAGCATGAGGGCGGCTTGCTGGCTGAGCAGCGTTAAAATCTCCAGATCACGATCATCAAAAACGGCCGCATCCCAACGCTGTCCCACGGCGAGCATGCCCAACAGCCTGCCGGAAATAAAGAGGGGTAAGAGGACGCTAAACTCACTTTTGAGCGGCTGCAGCCAATCCGCCTGTGGATTTTTTAAGCGAATGGGGCGATCGATTAAGTCGTCTGGAGGGTGGAGAACTTGCGGGACAGTGCTTTGTAAACGGCCGTCCGTGGCCGATAACTGCATTGTATCATCCGTCATCAACCAGCAGGCCGCACCTGCAAACGAGAGTTCATGGCACAAAGTGCTGACGATATTTTGAGCCAGTTCAAAGCGGTCGTTATATGGTTGGGTGGCCAAAGTATGTCCAAATTGCTTTACGGCGTGGTAGTTGATCCGTTCCCAATTAAATAGACGGCCCAGCCAGCCGCGCCAGCTGCTCTGCCAGCCCCAAATCAGGCCGGCAATCAGGAAGAGCACAAAAAGGACGGCCGTCGGTGGGAATGATAGATCACGGATCAAGTTTGGCGCTCGCCAAAACAGCAGAGCGACAGCCCCATTTGCCAGAAAGCCGCTAACAGCCAGCATGAGCGCCAGGAACAACCAGTTCTTGTCTCCGGCAAAGGTGTTGTATCGTAAGCTGATGGCGGCAAAGGCGAATGGCACAACCAGGGCCAGGTAGCGTGTATCGGCAAGCGATTGCATAAACAAGATCGTTGAGTTCGTACCCGAGACACCGTGGATCGCAAACCAGGCAGCAGGCAGGAAAAGAAATAAGGCCAATAACATGATGCGCGCTTCTTCACGATAGCGTGATTTTTCCGGCAGCAGCACCGCTTCCCCAAGCACGCGCGCCAGCAAGAACAGGATAGCAATGATGATCAGGTACTGAAAGGTATTAAGCCACGCCTGGTCCAGCCATTGGGCCAGAGGGGTGGTGCCGTTGTGCCAGACTATGACTTTGGCCAGGAGATAGAAGAAATATAACAGGAGCGCCAGAAGATAGATGGGCGGTAAAAGCACCCGCGATAGGCGCTGCCATCTTGGATACGGGAAACGAAAAGCGAGATGGATTAATAAGGCGCCGGAGAGGGTGACGGCCAGCGCATGCAGTGGGTTGATAAAGGACAGAATATATTCTCGCCAACCGCCAAAAATGAACAAGGATCCCTGGTTTCCCAGGATGATAATAGTGAAGGCGCATAAGATGAGAACGACCAGGCGCTGCTTGCTTTCTGCGCCTGAAGCGCGATAAAGGATCATGGCCAGAAGCCAGTAACAGGCGGCCAAGATAACGGTCAATAGCATCAGGTCGCCATATTGCGCCCAGGAAAAAGGCTCTAATGGAACCGCAAAGGTGATGAGGCCCCCATCCCGGTTGACGGTAACGTCTACGGTCCTGCTTCCCTGATCCCAAATGCTCTGATAAAGCGCGGCTTCTTCTACGGGTTTCAGAATATCGTTAAACGGCGTTTCATTCACCTGAATGAATGTGTCGTCGATCAGGGGCCTTTCCCCCGTTGTATCCCACCACCAGGTTGGCGTGTTCCATTCCACCACCATTTGGGTCTGGATTGGGTTGTAGTAGGTGATGAAGCCGGGAAACGGACGGCCGACATCAACGGCCAGGCTGATCAGGCAAATAATGCCGTAAGCAGCGGAAGCCAGGAGCACCCAGCCCAGCCAATCGGTGTGCCATCGTTTTGTGGGCATAGCTTACTGTTCTCGAATATCGTGCAGCAAACAGGCGATCGTGATGATTGGCAGTGGGCGTAAGTCTGGCGCTTCCTGTTTCATTTCCGCCAATCCCAGCTTAAGATACACACGAGAGATAATGTTGTCGACGCTCCCCTTTGTTAGATTTGTTCGTTCGGCGATGGCCGCCGGCGTATAGGCCGCCGCCAGCAGGTAAGCGATTTCTTTTTCACGGGGTGATAGGGTATCCAGTTCCGCCAGCGCCTGATCGATCCAATAAGTTTCACCGGCAGATAGATGGGAACGTACGGCCGTTTCCAAAATATACCGGTTAGCGATCTCAGATTGGAAAATTGTACGCCCGGCCTGCACTTCTTCTAAAGTAATCTCCAAGCGGCTCATGTCGCCCCCTTTGTGTAAAAAGGCGATGCCGCGCACATATTGTTGAGCAAGCTGGATAACTTCTTGCTCATATTTTTCATGAGCGGAAAGCAAAATGATGCCCATGGTGGGATACGATTGTTTGAGCTTTTGAGCCAGGGCAATGCCATGGGGTTCTGTGGGAGGCGAGCTGTTCCGGTGATCTGCATAAAGGGGCAGCCGAATATCGACGATGGCTGTTTGGGGTGGGCTGTCCAGTACCAATTGCCAGGCCGTCTGGACATCCCCGGCTTCACGGACCCGGTAATGCATCGCTTCTAAATAAGAACGAACACCGCTGCGGGCAAATGCATCATCATCGATCACCAAAATATCAGTCACTTAGTACTTTAACCTCCCTCAAAATATAAGAGTAGTTTCTACCCTACCTGAAGGTGAGATGTGATCCGGCCCGGCGTGCGAATAGTCCGTTTGATGCACAGAGGCAAAAACCGCATAGAAAGAAAAACATGATCCTGATTTTAGCATCTTCGTGAATTTTTACATCATGGTGAAATGAAAGAATGCACCCCTGCTCGCGGCGGTGCATGATACCATTCCGGGTGCCTGTATGCCGTCTATTTTGACGGCGAAATTGCCGGTCACGATTTGGGGGTTCGGTTCGGTGAGTTTGTGGGCGTGTGATATTTACCTGCCCACATCTTCACCAACCTGCCAGCT
>JBJYWZ010000435.1:0-3936 GCA_046259725.1 Promineifilaceae bacterium (SeqCode)
CAGGCCGGCTGCCAATCCTGAAATTTCATAGACACCGTTTACATCAGTGGCTGTGCAGCCGGCGCTTTCCCAGTAGGACCCGTTGTCATAGTCTGCACATACCAAAATACCGGAGAGAGACGCCCCGCTCGTTTCGGCCGTCACCGTTCCGCTGATGCCGCCGGTGCCGGCGGCTGCGGCCGTCTGAACCGGTATTTCAGGCACTCCTGTCTCAGTGAGATCCAACATATCCATTCGCGGTGATGCCGAGAGCCGCCAGCCGGGCACGATCTCCTGCACGCAGGGCGCGGCCATCATATCGTGGACAGTGGCTTCCTCGACCAGAATCGCGATCTGATTTTCCATTTGCAACGGCGCCTGCTTTATACGGCCGTTCGCTGCTAGCTGCGCCATGTAAGCGCGCAGTGCGTCCTGTGAACAATCCACTGCCAGTTCGATAGTGTATTGCTTATACAGCCGGGAGATATCTTGGCCGGCGTCATTTCGCAAATTCGCCTGCAACGAATATGCCAGCTTTCGAGAAGGGTCGCTATTCGGAGGAAGGGCGCTCTTTTGAGCCACGCTGCTGCCGGCAAAGAGCGATAAAGCGACGAACATGGCAGCAAGCACCCATACCGCCCGCAACCGGACGAACATTGTGCCCACTGCACTGAGCCAAGTTCTTGAGCGATTGGGCTTATATTTCATTATGTCTTCTCTCCTTGAAGTACCCAATTAAAGGTGGTTCGGAAAATACACTACCGGTTACAACTGTGCCTAATCCTATTATAGCTGTTTGGCTGACAGTTTTGCTTTCAATCATTCGCGGGTATTATTTTGAATTAGCGGTAACACACCATGAATCGGGTTTTTTGTTTGTAATGACCTCTTAGGCAAACCCATCAGGAATGCGGTCAGAACAAACCACTTTAACGGAGCAGGTTATAATAATGATGCCCGAACACAATTCCAGTCTAACGAACCGCTTGCTTTTCGCCTGGCGCGAACAGGTGCAGATCAACCTCGCCCGGCTGATGCACGGTCTGGGCCGCGATCGTTTTGATGCGGCCGATTTTGCAATCGTTCCTCTGGAGGTGCAGGTGCGTGGGCTCACGAGCGAATTCGAAGGGTATCGTATCGTCCAGATCTCCGACCTGCATATGGGGCACTGGCTAAATGCTGAACGCCTCAACGGCGTGGCCGAGCTTGTAAACCAGCAGGAGCCGGACCTCGTGGTCATCACGGGGGACTTCATCTCCTATTCACTGAGCCAGATAGCAGAGGAGATGACCGCCGGTCTACGGAAAATATCGGCGGTGGATGGTGTCGCCGCTGTATTGGGCAATCATGACCACTGGTTCGATCCCCAGGGCGTTCGCCATGTCTTGCAGGATGCGGGCGTGAGGGAACTGGCAAATGATGTGATGAGCTTACAGCGCGGCACGGCTGTTCTGAATGTGGCCGGTGTTGACGACATTCTCGTCGGCGCCAATGACCTGGATAAGGTGCTTGCTATAATGCCTGTCCACGGACCGGCGCTACTGCTGGCGCACGAGCCGGATTTCGCCGATGAAAGCGCTGCAAGCGGTCGATTCTTCTTGCAGTTATCGGGCCACTCCCACGGAGGCCAGATTCTTCTTCCGGGACTGGGTCCCTTCCGCGGTAAAATGTTCCGCAAATATCCCCTGGGCCGCTACCAGGTGGGTGACATGGTGCAGTACACCAATCCCGGTGTAGGCACACACGTGCTGCGCCTGCGTATCAACGTTCCCCCGGAGATAACGGTCATCACGCTGCACGGGTCGTAGAACTCGATGAGGCTGACACCCTAATTCGTTTCCCTGGATTTTCACAGCACCTGGGGTTTAATGGCGAATGTCAGAAAATATTGAAACGGCTGCCCACCAACTGCCCGCCGTCCACGATAAAGGTTGCGCCAGTTACGAAATCCGACGCAGGTGAAGCGAGATAGAGCGCCATACCGGCGATCTCTTCGGGCTCGGCCATACGTCCCTGCGGGATCGATCGCAGCAGGGCATCGTTGATCTCTTCCGTCTGCCACAGGACGCTGCTGAATTTCGTTTTGACAAAGCCAGGGGCAATCGCATTAACCTGAATATTGTCGGCCGCCAACTCGGCAGCAAGCACTTCCGTGAGCATGATCACGGCCGCCTTGCTTACGCTGTAGATGCCCATCATGGGCTGCGGCTCCTTACCGGCCACGGAAGACATATTGATCACTTTACCCCCGCCGCGCGCTTTCATGGCCGGAACGCAGGCCTTGACAACACGGAAATAACCTTTCACATTGACATCGAGGATCTTATCCCAGTGGCTTTCTTCGGCCGTCAAGATAGGACCGAAATGGGGATTGGTAGCGGCATTATTAACCAGGATGTCAATCCCGCCCCACTCGGCCGTGACGCGATCGACGAGCGCCTCTACGGCCAAACTGTCTCCGCTGTGTGCGGCCACAGGGAGCGCCACGCCACCCTCCTCGCGAATCATTTCTGCGGCCAGGTCCAGGCCATCCTGCTTGCGGCTGGAAAGGGCTACCTTCGCACCGGCCGCAGCATATGCCCGGGCAATGGCCAATCCAATACCGCGTGATGCTCCGGTGATTAATGCCACCTTGCCGTTGAGTGTTGTCTCTATCACAGCGCCTCCGAATTATTCATTTCACCTAC
This sequence comes from Promineifilaceae bacterium (SeqCode), assembly GCA_046259725.1. Classification (GTDB taxonomy): domain Bacteria; phylum Chloroflexota; class Anaerolineae; order Promineifilales; family Promineifilaceae; genus JAACFF01. The sequence goes on from JBJYWZ010000435.1 coordinate 2,667, forward strand.
CCAATGGACCCAGTTCGCACCTGCCTGCAGGTATCGCGAACGAGCCGCCGATCGGCCGTCAAATTATCAGCCTGCAAAGATTCCGCCAGTAGCCAGATAGTGCCAATCGTGGGCTCTGGATGCTATTGGCCCTTGAATTCCGGCCTGCGCTTCTGCATAAAGGCGGTCACGCCCTCTACAAAATCGGCGCTCTGGTAGGCTTTCTGCTGCATGTGAGCTTCGGTTTCAATCGTAGACTGCAGGTCATTCATCTGGGCAAAACGCAGCGCCTGCTTGGCCATTCCCACGGCCAATGTCGGCCGGCCGGCCATTTTAAAGGCCAGGGCCAGAGAGATATCCATCAAATCAGCGGCCGGAACCACCTTGTTAGCCAACCCAAGTTCAAGGCACTGACCGGCGGGTATACTGTCTCCCGCGGCGGTGAACTCGAAAGCGCGGCTGAAGCCGATCTGGCGTGCCAGGAACCAGGACGTCCCGGCATCCGGCACAAGCCCGATGTTGGTGAAGGCCATCAACAGGCTGGCGTCATGTGCCATCACGCGTAGATCGCAGGCCAGCGCCAGAGCGGCGCCTGCACCCGCGGCGACACCATTGACAGCGGCAATGACTGGCTTGGGCATATTCACGATTGTCGTCATCACCGGCCCAAGACCATTGACAACATTGTCGTAAACCAAATCAGCGGACGGCCGTTCCTGGAAAATGGTCAGATCGGCCCCGGAACAAAAACCCTTCCCCGCGCCCGTGATCAGCAGAGCGCGGACCTGCGGATCCTCCTGCGCCCACTGCAGCGCAGCAAACATCTCGTGGTTCAGTTCAGGGTTCATGGCATTGCGCCGGTCCGGACGATTGAGCGTGATCCGGGCAACGTTGTCCTGCACATCATAAAGAACGGTTTCGTATGCGGGCATATTGGCCTCCTTTGGTGCTTGCCACCCGGTCATCAACTATCAAGTTATAGTACGCGGTCTTCAATCTGACAATGAGCGAGCAACAAAAAAGCAGCGAGTCTACGTCGCTGCTTTGAAATTCGAAAGTCATCTCATTTACGGTCCGGCAAAACTTCCCTGCGGATCGAGGCGGTTTAGAATGTGGCCGGGATCCGATGTATGGACATATACCCAAAGATCGTTTGGCGCATCTTCAGACCAGTTGTAGATCCACTCAGCGGCGCGCAGGGGCATGTTGACGCAGCCGTGGCTGTGTTTATAGCCAAAGCGATCGTGCCAGTAAGCGCCATGCAGGGCTATCTCATCGTCAAAATACATCG
>JBJYWZ010000436.1:0-2783 GCA_046259725.1 Promineifilaceae bacterium (SeqCode)
ACTGCGGGCTGATTGACTGATAAGTCGAAATAAATCTTGACAGGTTGCGACCGGTCTCCCGACCGTGCCACAGGCGGTCGGGAGACTTGCCCGCGCGATCAGCCAGAACTTTCTTCGTCTTAATCAGGTTGGCAGTGAGCGGTAGGTAAAGGGCTCGATGCTGGCGTCGAAGCCGCCCGGTATCCCCTTGACGATGACGCTGATCGCATCATGCGAATGCAGCGATTCCTTGTGGCTGGCGAAAACGCGGAAATCGCTGATTCGCTCATCGGCAGCCAGCCCTTCATATAATAGGCGGACCGCGTCTTCGACAAATTTGAGGTTGGCCGCGTTCAATTCGGCGAAGGCTTGTTCATCTTCGCGCTTGACCATCACCTGCGTTTCTGTCTGCAGACAAAAACGGCCGATATCGACCAGGTCTTCTATCCAGAAGTCACCCTCGAAAGCCACGGAGATCTTGGCCACCGAGCGCTGGCTGTGCGGTACGGCAGCCACGCCGCGTGTCAGGTTTGCATGCACGCTCAGCTCGTAGCTGCACGGGCAGGCGGAGGAGTAGACGAAGTCAAGGTGCATCATCTGGCGCACGCCCTGATCGGGTGTGACAGTCGTTTCCAGGACGACGGGATAATACTGGTAGCCGCTGAGCCCGCTGCGCAGGCTGTCCTGGAGCAGGGGGTAATCGAAGGCGATGGCAATGCGCGCCGAGGAACTCTCCAGGTTTTTCAGGTAGCTGTGGACGACCGCCTGCAGCGTCTGCGGTGTGAGGTCACTTTCGTCGTATTCATAGAAGGTGCGCATAATGCGGCTCATATTGATGCCTTTTTTGTGCGCGTCCAGCGAGACGGTCCCCGTGACAGAACAGTGCACCTGCTGCACACCGCCATCGCGCGTGACCACGCGCATGGGAATCTTGAAGTTGTGGATGCCCACGTGCTGGATGGGCACGGCCGATCCGCGGTTGTCGCTGGTATTCTGCATGTCCGGCAGGGACGCCTTGTAGGCCGGGCTGACGATGAAGTCATTGTCGTAGTGAGTGCGCAGGTCCTTCACCAGCCGCGTCTCCGGCGTCACTTCCTGCATTAATTTCGCCTCTTTGGGCAGTGTCTGAAAGGCGACGGCCATGCCGTTTATGCCGTTGCTGTGTCCGTTTGAACCGTTGGTTCCGTTGATCATTTTCTAACTCCTTATTCGCGCGCTTTGCTCCGCCCGAATTCGCTTTTTTGCTGCTTTTCACGGGGCGGCTTAGCGCTTCGCCCAACGTATTGCAGGTATGATACCCGTATGGGAACCAATTGTCAAGTATTTGTATAGGTATTGTATATTTATTGCACATAATTCTCTCAGAAACCGGGAGGCGCCTTTTTCTTGCCAGCGGGCCATTCGCGGTTGAGCGGACAGCCTGTATTGCGCTGGACGAAGCGCAGGGCCGATAGCCTACCTGGGAAGGCCTTTTTTTAAAGAAAGAAGGCCCAGGTATCACCTCTGTTTTACACAATTGCTGCCGCAAAAATACGCAGTTCACTTGACAATCAAATGGGAGGTGTCTATACTGCTATGCAGGTTGTATACAGGCTGCATATTATCCGCATGGTGATGCAATACCGATATAACTACCTCATGGATACACTAGAGCGCTATATTGCTGACCACAAAATTGACTACAGTGATGCCGATTCGCTGCTGCTGCGTGAGATCGCCTATGAACGCCTCAAGGACGCCATCCGCAACGCCAATGTCCCACCCGGCGAGCCGCTCTCCGAAAACCGCTTATCCAGAGTCTTAGGCATCAGCCGCACCCCGGTGCGTGAAGCGCTGCAGAAGCTTTCGCAGGAAGGGCTGGTAGAAATAATTCCCGGTCGCGCCGTGCGCGTGGCCAATCGCTCCTTTCGAGATGTGGTGGATGTGCTCTATATCCGCCTGCTGCTTGAACCGGGTATGATGCGCCTGGTGGCCGAGAATATCACGGATGAGCAGGTCGACCTGATGTGGAACTGCGTTGTGCACATGGAAGGGGCAGCGGAAATCGGCGACCGGCAGGGGTGGGCAAAGGCGGACACCGTGTGGCACGAAACGATCAGCGAGGCCTGTCCCAACCAACTCCTGGGTGAGACCGCTTTGCAGATGCGCAACCGTATTCACCAATACGCCAACGTCGAGAATGAATTAAAGATCCAGCAGCTGAAAAATGGAACGGCCGAACATCGCGCCATGACCGAAGCCATTGCCTCGCGTGACGGGGAGAAGGCCGAATCGATTATGCGCGCGCACCTGGTCAGTCTACGCGAGAACCTGTTTGATCAGTTGATATACAGATAAGCAAAAACATCTTCCGATACCCGCAGCGACGATTACAACGCACAACCAGAATTCGGAGAAAGCGACTATCCATCAAAGGAGGTGGTGCTTCCAGAAGAAGAGTAAGCGATCGTTTGTTGAGTTTTGTATTGTCAACAATCTAACCAGACACTTCCATTATTAGGAGGAGGTAACAATCAAATGCAAAGTAAACGAATATTGTTGGTTTTGGTAGCGCTGCTCATGCTTGGTCTTGTGGCCTGCGGCGGACAGGCACAGCAGGCGGTTCAAGAAGCTGCGCCCACAGTTGCTGCTGCCGTCGAAGAAGCTGCACCCACAGTTGCTGCAGCCGTTGAAGAGGCTGCGCCCACGGTTGAAGCGGCCGTCGAAGAAGCCGTATCCGAGGCTGAACAGCCCGCCGAAGAGGAAATGGCCGAAGCGCCTGCCGTAGATGAGCTGACCATTCTCTGGGCACAGTGGGATCCGGC
>JBJYWZ010000437.1:0-2176 GCA_046259725.1 Promineifilaceae bacterium (SeqCode)
GAGTGAACCATGTTACAAGAGTTCTTTTCAAACGGCGCTTTAAACCTGATCTACGTCGCGGCCGTTCTGATCAGTTTCGTTTTCACGATGATGACGCTCTTCGGTACGGGCATAGGCGATGCGTTTGATTTTGATCTGGACGCAGATATTGATGCCGATGCAGATTTTGATTTCCTGAGCATCAGTCCCTTTGCCCTGGCCATGTTTGGCGCCGCCTTTGGTCTGACGGGCCTGATCACGCGCATCGCCTTCACCATGGGGGCTGCTGCCAGCCTTTTCTGGGCTACGGTTATTGGCCTGATCGTCGGCTCGCTGGCGCAGGGGTTGTTCCTCTACGTCCTCTCTCCCAGCAAATCAAGCCATTTCAGCCTGGCCGATGTGGCTGCGGGGCGCGAGGCGGAAGTGATTATCACTATTCCGGCTGAAGGATTGGGGACAGTCGCCTTCGATACGATGAGCGGCCGTGTCACCCTCGGTGCGCGATCGTCCTCCGGCAAACAGATCAGCAAAGGGCAGGCTGTGCTCATCGAAAAGGTAAACGGCCGTGTCGCCGTTGTGCATCTCGCCGGAGAGCATGACTGGCCGCAGCTTAAAGAACCGGCTGATTTGAAAATGAAGCAGTCATAAATCCCCGGTCCTGAGCCTGGTCTCGGGTATTAACGGGTTCGTTCATGTTTTAGCGGATCTTCTGCCCCTGGCAGGAATCCGGGAGGTAAGTTTCAATGTTAACAATCGCTGTCGGCATACTCGTACTCGTAGCCATTTTCGTCGCCCTGGCTCTGGCCTATGCCAGCCGGGTCCAGAAAGTGGGTCCCAACGAGGTCCTGGTCATATCCGGCCGTGGCGAAGGACGCCGCGATCCGGAAGCCGGGGAAATGAAAAGCAATTTCCGCATCGTCACCGGCGGCCGTTCATTCGTGTGGCCGGTGCTTGAACGCGTGGATATGCTCTCCCTGGAGATCATGACCATCGACGTGACAACGCCTGACGTGCCCAGCAGCCAGGGTGTCCCCGTGACTGTAGACGGCGTGGCCCAGGTGAAGATCGGCAGTGATGAAAACTCCATCCGCACCGCGGCCATCCAGTTCCTCTCCAAGTCACGCGAGGAAATCCGCCATATCGCCCATGAGACGCTGGCCGGTCACCTGCGGGCCATCCTTGGCACGCTGACGGTTGAACAGCTCTACCGTGACCGCGAGGCGTTCGCACAGAAGGTGCAGGAGGTCTCCGGCGATGATATGGCCAGCATGGGGCTGGAAATCGTCTCTTTCGTCATCAAGGATATCAGCGACGACGAAGGGTATCTGGAAGCACTCGGCCGTCCGCGCATTGCCCAGGTGAAGCGTGATGCCGCCATCGGCGAGGCCGAAGCGGAACGCGATGCCACCATCGAAAGCGCGCGCGCCCTGCAGGAAGGCGAATCGGCCAAGTTTGCCGCCGAGACAAAGATCGCCGAAAGCCGCAAGGATTTCGAAGTTGAGCAGGCTGCCTATCAGGCGCAGTCCAATATGAAGAAGGCCGAGGCCGACCTGGCTTATTCGCTGCAGGAGAATATCACCAACCAGGATGTGCGGGCCGAGGCCATCCAGGTTGAGATCGTCAGCAAGCACAAGCAGATCGAGGTCCAGCAGCAGGAAACGCTGCGCATGGAGCAGGAGTTGGACGCCACCGTGCGCAAGCCGGCGGAAGCGGAGCGTTACCGTATCCAGATGCTGGCCGAGGCGCAGCAGCTCAAGCTGCAGACCGAAGCGCTGGGCGAGGCGGAGGCGATTCGCCTGCGCGGCGAAGCGGAAGCTGACGCGGCCCGCGCGATTGGCATTGCCGAGGCGGAAGTGATTCGCCAGAAGGGCCTGGCCGAAGCGGATGCGTCCAGACAAAAGGCGGAAGCGTGGAAAGAGTTCACCGAAGCCGCCATTTTGCAGCAGCTTCTGGAGCAGCTTCCCGAAGTGGCTGCGGCTGTGGCCCAGCCGCTGTCCAAGACTGACCGCATCGTCGTCATCAGCAACGGCCAGAACGGCTCCGGCACCGGCGCGGCGAAAATATCGCAGGATGTGGCCGACATCGTCGCCCAGGTTCCGGCGACCGTCGAGGCGCTGACCGGGTTTGACCTGTTGGAGGCCATCGGCAACCTGACCGGATTGAAGTCTTCATCCGCGGGCGATCTGCTGGCCGAACT
>JBJYWZ010000437.1:2276-5187 GCA_046259725.1 Promineifilaceae bacterium (SeqCode)
ATTGACTTAGGCCCTCGCTATTGTATAATGCTTATGAGTTTATAGTTGAATATTTCCTTCGGGGCAGGGTGAAATTCCCGACCGGCGGTAAGGCCACGCGCAGGCCAAGCCCGCGACCTGATGATTCGACCTGATAAGGTCCATCACGGTGGATCCGGTGCGATTCCGGAGCCGACAGTTATAGTCTGGATGGGAGAAGGTTAGCAATCTGAGCGTACCCGTTAACGCATGCCCCACACTTTTTGTGGGGTTTTTGTTTATTGGGGTGTCGCTTGATCGCTCGCGTTTTCCCCTCCCCTTGCTCCGAACCTGATACCATGCAAAGAATACTGCGTTTTCTGGACGCCCAGCCAACATGGCTCACCATATTGGCATCACTGATTTTTCTGTTGATTGCCTGGCAGCTGCTGGTTATTGTGGGCGGTTACCCGGCCTTTATCCTGCCGGGGCCGGCTGACGTGTGGAGCCAGTTCCAGATTGTACTCGCCGACGGCCGATTGCTGCATCACAGCCTGATCACGATCAGCGAGATCATCCCCGGCCTGCTTATTGGCCTGCTGATCGCCGTACCCCTCGGCTACATACTGGCGAAATCGCCTTTAGCCGAACGGTTGCTTTCTCCGTATCTGATAGCTTCGCAGGCGATCCCTATCATAGCCATTGCCCCGCTGCTGACGATTTGGATATCCTCTACCTACTGGTCTCGTGTGACCGTCGCTGTGCTGGTCGTCTTCTTTCCTATCCTGGTCAACAGTATCACCGGCATGCGCTCCGTCCCGCCGGAAATGGTCGAGCTGATGCATTCGCTCAACGCCACTCGCGGGCAAATTTTCCGCAAACTGGAACTGCCGGCGGCCATGCCAGTGCTGCTGGCCGGGCTGAAGGTCGGCGCCACACTGGCCGTGATCGGCGCGCTGGTCGGCGAGTTCGTGCAGCCGCGCAGCGCTGGTTTAGGCTATATGCTTGTTACGGCACGTTACCAGTTCAAAACAGACCTGGTCTTTGTCCTATTGATTACTTTGGCGGTGATTGCTCTCACGCTTTATGGTATTGTCGTCCTGTTGGAACGTCGCCTGCTGTATTGGCAGAAGCGACCGGAAAACAGCACAGCCCTTTCTAAACAAACAAGGAAAGATCTTGGGTGGGAAACAGCGCCGGAAAAAGCGCGCTATGTGGAGGAGGAGATTTGAAACGACTATCGTTCCGCTTGTCTGCCTTATTCTTATTGATCAGTATCTTACCACTTGTTGCCTGCAGCGGATTTGGCCGCCAGGATTCTCCAACCGGGGAGTTGATGCACCTGCGCCTGCCGATGGGCTATATTCCCGATCCGCAGTATGCCCCGCTGTATGTAGCGTCGGGCAAAGGATATTTTGCTGAAGAAGGGCTTTTGATTGATTTTGATTACAGTTCCGAAACAGACGGCATAGCTCTGGTTGGCGCCAACGAAGTGCCGTTCTCGCTTGCCGGCGGCGACCAGGCTATCCTGGCGCGCGCTCAGGGGCTGCCCATCGTCTACGTCACGGAATGGTTCCAGAAATATCCGATTGCCATCGTCAGCCGTGAAGAAGCAGGGATCAAAACGCCGCAGGACTTGATCGGCCGTACTGTCGGGTTGCCCGGATTCTTCGGGACCAGTTATGTCGGCTACGTAGGCCTTTTATCGGCCAACGGGATCTCTCAAGATCAGGTGCAGGCGACCGACGTTGGTTTTACGCAGGTCGAAGCCCTGTTATCCGATCAGGCCGAGGCTGTCGTTGTTTTTGCCAATAATGAGCCGATTCAACTTGAGAATATGGGCGTTCCTGTCAATACGCTGCAGGTCGCTGACTATATTGATCTGGTTCACAATGGCATCGTCACCAATGAAGAAACAATCGCTAATAATCCAGAACTTGTAGAGGGCTTCGTACGCGCCTTTTTGCGTGGGCTGGCCTATACGCTGGACAACCCTGATGAAGCGTATGAAATCAGTAAGCAATATGTAGAAGGTCTCGACGACAGCCGCCGAGATGTTCTGCTGGCATCGCTCGATTTCTGGCGTGCGGACACGCTTGGCCTGACCGAGGAGGCGTCTTGGCAGCGAACGCAGGATCTGCTGATCGAGATGGGCCTGCTGGACAAGCCTGTGTCTGACCTGCCGGCGGCTTTCACAAACGAGTTTGTGTTGAAGGTACAACCCTGATATGGAACAGGCACAGATGCTGCAGACGCTCCCCGCACAAGATCTTTCCGCTCAAGGGCCGCCATTCGTCACCCTGAGAAACGTCGGACATGTGTTTGCCGATGACGGCACCCATGTGTTGAACGATATCTCTTTGACGATGGATCAGGGGGATTTTGTGGCCCTGGCCGGAAGCTCCGGTATTGGCAAATCGACCTTATTGCGTATTCTTGGCGGTTTGCTGCCGCCGGCGCGCGGCCAGGTGCTCTATGAAGGGAAGCCGCCGCAGGAGGCTGCGCTCTCTATCGGCGTGGTTTTTCAGCGGGATAATCTCATGCCCTGGCGCACAGTCTATGATAATGTGCGTCTTCCCCTGGAACTGCGAGGTGAAAACGGCCGTGCGGCTGATCAGCGTATTAGAGACATGATCGATCTGGTCGGCCTGACTGGTTCGGAGGAAAACTATCCGTCGCAGCTATCGGGCGGTATGGCCCAGCGCGTGGCCATAGCTCGCGCGCTCGTGCACCAACCTTCACTTCTGCTGCTTGATGAGCCTTTCGGTTCCCTGGACGCGCTGACGCGCGAGCGCATGGGGTTGGAGCTGCTGCGTATCTGGCAGGCGATGCCCGTGACGGTTTTTATGGTAACGCACAGTATCAGTGAAGCGGTTTTCTTGAGCGACGAGGTTCTGGTGATGAGCAGCCAGAACGGGCCGGGCTCCCCGGCGACAATCAGCGATCGTTTTCC
>JBJYWZ010000438.1:0-2698 GCA_046259725.1 Promineifilaceae bacterium (SeqCode)
AGCGCGGCCAAGGCTTGATGGGCTCATAAATGGGACATCGACCCTGTCCAGAGCGTTACCGGTATAGTGGTTGTTGAAAAAACCAATGAATAACAAAACGTTTTTTTATACAACCACTATTACCATCCTTTCGTGTGTCGGAATTGATTTTTGAAAAGCGTTATAGAGCCACTATGCTCCAGCACTACCTTATCATGACCCGGGCATTCTTCGAACACCTGGGAACCGATGCGGAAACGGCCTTCCGGCATTCTTTTGCCCTGGCACAGCCGATCCTGGATCAATATGGTTACCTGGCGATTTTCACCGCCATTCTGGTCGAGGGCTTCGGCATCCCTGCTCCCGGACAAAGTATGCTGATCGCCGGGGCCATTCTGGCTACCCGCGGCGATGTGTCCATCGCTCCGGTGCTCCTCCTGGCGTTTCTGGCCGGCGTGCTCGGCAACAGCCTCGGTTATGCAGTGGGGCGCCGGGGCGGCCGCCTGCTGTTGTCAAAAGTGGGTATCAATGAAGCGCGGATGCAGAAGATGGAAAGCCTGTTCAGCCGCTACGGCGGCGGGGTTGTATTTTTCGGCCGTTTTCTTGACGGACTGCGCCAGTTCAGCGGGATCGTGGCCGGCTCGCTGCAAATGCCCTGGTGGAAGTTCACCGTGTTCAACGCCTTGGGCGCGGCGGCCTGGACCGCACTCTGGGGGCTGGGGGTTTATTTCCTTGACAAAGACATCAAGACGGTCTTCAGCGTGTTTCATGCCATGGAACCGTACATCATCGTTGGCAGCCTGCTGGCGTTGATACTGCCGGTACTCTATCGGCGGCGCAGCCGGTATGACAACGCGCCGGCCGGTTCATTGCACTGACGATAAAGGGTCCCAAAAGGGGGGAAACCTAATGGGTTTTCAAGTCGGCTTCTGGGATTACGTGACGTTCGCAGCTCTCGTCATTATCGGCGCGGCGATAGGGGGCGCTGTTCTTCTCATCCTGGGGCTTCCGGGCAAAATCGCGATCGCCCGCAAGCACCCGGAAGCCGATGCGGTGAACCTGATGGGCTGGGTTGGCTTCCTTGGTGTCGTGCCATGGATCCAGGCCTTGATCTGGTCCATCAAGCCCACCAACGTCGTCGATATCCGGCGCTACCCCCGCGAGGAGCGGGCGGCCATCGAGGAGGATATTCTGCGACTCAAAGGCAAGCCCGTACCGGCGGCATCGCAGACGCCGTCAGAGGGAAGAAAATCCCGCGACATCGACAAGGAAGAAGAAAGGGAAGACTGATATGGTCGCAGGGCTGCTCATTACCGCCATCGCAGGGTTTCTCTTCTGGCTGGTCTTTTTCAAGTTCAAGTGGATCAGGCTGACATACGGTTGGGGGCTTTTCTTCTTAATCTTTATTTTGCATCTGAGTCTGATTTTTATCATCGGCCTGCGCTTCGTGACCCCCTACACCACGAACGCCAAGGTGATTCAGCACACCATTCAACTCGTGCCGCGGCTGCCGGAACCGACGTTGGTCACGGCGGTGCTGGTCGAGCCCGACGTGCCGGTCAAGAAGGGCCAGCCGCTGTTCCAGTTCGATCGCCGGCCTTACGAGTACAAGGTCAGGCAGCTCGAAGCGCAGCTGGCGCAGGCGCAGCAAAACGTTAAAGTGATGAAGGCCGATACCGAAGCGACGGCGCAAAAGGTCGTAAAGCTCAAGAGCGAGCTTTCTTACTCCGCTTATCAGCAAAAACTTTCGGCCGGTCTTTCCCGGCAGGGCGCCGGCCCCGAAGAAGACGCGCAGAAGTGGACCGCCAAGGTTGCGGCCGATAAGGCTGCCATCAAGGAAGCCGAGGCCGAGCTGTTGCGCGCCCAACTGAATTACGCGTCCCGGATTGACGGCGTCAACACGAAAGTGGCGGCCATCCAGGCCGAGCTCGACCAGGCGCGCTACTACCTCGACAACACGCTGATGGTGGCGCCGGAAGACGGCCGCATCGTCAACCTCCAGGTGCGTCCCGGCATGGTGTCGGGCATCGTTCGCTTCGGGGCCATTGCGTCATTAATCTGCGACGAGGGCCGCTACCTGCTGGGCGACTTCTTCCAGGAACACCTGAAGTACGTGAAGCCCGGCCAACCCGTGGAAGTCGCGCTGGATCTGTATCCCGGTCAGATCTTCACCGCGAAGGTCGAGGCCATCTGGAAAGCCAGTGGCGTGGGCCAGATGCTCCCGAGCGGCAATCTGCCGGGCTTCGAACCGGCGCCGCCGGATATGCCGCAGGGCCAATACGCCGTGAAGATCGTGATCGACGGTGCGGACCAGTCGAGGTTCCCGATCGGCGCGCAGGGCGCGGCAGCGATATACACCAACGGCCTGAAAGGCAAATGGGCCGCGTTGCGCCGCATCAGCATCCGCACTTACACATGGTTGAACTGGCTGTATCCGATTCCCTTCTGATGTGAAATGCTGGAATAGCCTCGGCATATAAGCAAACTGGTATAATGTGGAGGAGTACTCATCATCAAAGACGCCGTATCAGTATTCAATTTTTCCAGGGGCCTGCGCCCTGCCTGTTGGCGTGTTTGGATTGTGATTGTCGCAGTGGGCCTGTTTGGCTGCGCCCTGTCCAGGGCCCCGCAGCACGAAGAGGTGGTGAAGCAGGCCCTGCCTCCGGGAACCACGATTCCGACGAGCTGGAGCTCTGCTGCGGTCACGGACCCGGTAGCC
>JBJYWZ010000439.1:0-2363 GCA_046259725.1 Promineifilaceae bacterium (SeqCode)
CTGCGTAGTTGCTGAAATCAATTGCCCCCGCGTACAATTCCACGCTAAACTTCGCGATGCGCTGCTGCAGCAGCGCTTCTGATCATGACCTCAACAGCGGCGACCGACAGCGCAATCCGCAATCCGCAATCCGCAATCCGCAATCATTGGCTGTGGGTATTGGTCGCCGTGTTCCTGGCCGGCGTGGCTTATCTTTCTACTTACCAGATCCATATCAGCGGCAGTTGGAGCCCGTACGCTACGGACGTGGGCGAGATCCAGAACGCGCTGCCGCGCTGGGGCCTGATTCACCACAGCGGCTACCCGCAGTATTCAGCGCTGGGCTCGCTCTTTGTGACCATCTTACGGCCGCTGGGAATCGCCCCGGCGGCGGGTGCGTCACTTTTTTCCGTGATGTGGGGCCTGGTCACCGTGGCCCTGCTGGTGATCCTGGCCATGGAACTCGATGTGCCCGGGCCATTCGCCGCCCTGGGAGCGCTGGCCGCCGCCGTGTCGACCTCGATCTGGATCGACGCCTCGCTGGCCGAAGTGCATACGATGACCCTGGCCATCAGCGTCGCTGCACTGCTCTTCGCGCTGCGCTTCGGCCGTTACGGCAAACGCAGCGATCTGCTGTGGCTTGTCTTTGTCTCCAGCCAGGGCGTCTTTCACCAGCGCTCGATCGCCCTGCTGGCTCCGGCGCTCCTCATCCTCATCTGGCCCCATTTCCTGGACATCTTTCGTTTGGGCTGGCGCACGTGGCTGCTCATGATCGCCATCGCCCTGCTGGCTCCATTGACCTATCTCTACCTGCCGCTGCGCGTCTGGACCGGGGCCGATTGGGTGTTTGGCTCGCCGGGTACATGGGACGGTTTCTGGACGCTCTTCTTCGATAACCGGGCGGGCCGCGTCTTCGATCTGGACACTGATTGGGCGGCGCGCCTGCGCACCACGGGCGAGATCCTGGCCGGCGATATGTTCTGGCCGCTGCTGGCGGCCGGCCTGCTGGGACTCTGGCTGCCGGCGTTAGAAAAACGAGATTGGCCGGCCAGCCTGGGATTAACGGCGGCCTGGGTCCCCAACTTTCTCGTCACCCTTTTCATCTGGCGCAACCGCGTGGTCGACGCCCAGTTAGCGGCCAAGCTGCCGCTCCTGCTGCTGGCGGGGATCGGGCTGGCCTTGATCTTAGCCTGGCTGTGGCGCAGGTGGCCCGTGATGGCCGCTGCGGCCGGATTAGCACTCTTTGCCGGCCTTGTCCTCTGGAGCTGGCAAACACGACCGTTTGTCGTGGGCATCACGCGCGACCGGTCCTCGGAGGCGATTGTGGAGACGATGCGCCTGGTCACCGCGGCGGAAGACGGCCGTACGACGACGGTCACCGTGCCCTGGGGAGCCGATTATTGGGCGCTGGCCTATGCCCAGGCCTATCGTGATGAGCTGGCCGGCCTGAACCTGGTGGATCATAACGCGGAACCGCGGGCGATCATTGCGCGCGGCGACCATCTGCTGGCGCCCAACCAGACCTTCATGATCTTTCCCATAGATCATTACGAGGAGCGCCTGGGCCCGCTTTACCTGGCTGCCGCCGCGCCGGATGTCACCGAAATAAGCCCGCAGCCCATCGTCACTGAAAGTGATCTCGCCGCTCCCGGCATCACGGAGATGAACTTTGACCTGGAAAATGGCGTGAAGATTCGCGCCGTGGAAACGGAGTGGGTGGGAGACAACGAGATCATGCTCACCGTCTACTGGCAGGCGGAAAATGGCGTGGACGCGGATTACAGCGTGGCCGTGCACCTGGTGGCCCAGGACCCACCGCAGAGCGAAACTGACATCCTCGACCAGGACGATCGCGCCGCGCCGGTGAACAACTGGTATCCCACAACCCGCTGGCGCCCGGGCGAGATCGTGCAGGATCGCTACCTGTTAACCGTTCCCGAAGGAACTTCCCCCGCAGCTATTCGCCTGGGCATGTACCGCACCGACCCGGAAGCAGGCTTTGTCAACACCCCCTGGTTGTCGCTCGCCATACCAGCGATCAACAGCCAATAACCATTCACCAATGACCAATTCTGTCAGACAATTGGTAATTGGTTTTTGACTGTTGGCTATTAATTCCCTATCACCACCGGCAGCATAACCGAGTTCCCCTCTTCATCTCCCATCATAAACTCAAACGCTCCCACATCACACTGCCCGTCACTTCTTGCCACGCCGCGCTGGTCCTTGTCCTCACACCAGGCGGCGTTGCCGGCGTCGCGGGCGGCGCTGTCCTTGCCGATGGCCTGCGTCTCGGTCGCACCACCGTTATCGGCCAGCGGTCCCAGGTCCAGGTCTGCTGCGTAAACGAACTGGTCGCAGCTCTCGTCGTCGGCCAGGTTGAC